>VBCZ01000429.1:3320-5032 GCA_005889025.1 Betaproteobacteria bacterium | reverse complement strand
AACGGTGTACGTGACGCATGATCAGGTAGAGGCCATGACGATGGCCGATCGAATCGTCGTCATGCACGACGGTGTGGTCGAACAGATCGGTGAACCACTCGAGCTCTACGATCGGCCGAGAAACCTGTTCGTGGCGCAGTTCATCGGGTCTCCCGCCATGAACGTCATCCCTGGCAAGCTGCGCCGGGCCGGCGTCGATACAGTTGTGGAGACGCAAGACGGGATTCGCTGGCCGGTACTGCGCGAGCCTGCCGCCGGCGAAGGGCTTGACGTCAGCTACGGCGTTCGACCGGAGCATCTCGCGGTCGTGCAACGTGGCAGCGCCGGCAGCGTCCCCGGCGAAGTCGTCGTAGTCGAGCCAACGGGGGCCGAGACGGAACTGCTGGTCCGGAGTGGGACCTCAGATATCAGCGTCATCAGTCACGGTCGAGCGAGCATCGGCTCCGGCGATCAGATTGCGCTCCGCGTTGCGCCGGGTTCAGTGCACCTCTTCGATCGAACGTCTGGTTCGAGGATTCCCGAGGTGGAGGGAATGTGATTGAACACGGAGAGTGCGCCCCGGGCGGGGGGGGAAGATGAAGGAAAGGCTCGCTTTGGCGACTTGCCCGCCTGTCGATACCAACCAGGTGTCATGGGTTCGAATGCTGCCGGCGCACGGAACTTAAGGACTTGGCAATGAAAATTAGCTACTCCTTTGAGCTGTGGGACCTCTGTGGAACGAGTTATGCCCCGTTCCCATTCGACGCGCCGCGGTTCATGCACTTGGCGCGCAGAAGTGGGGCCTGCTCGTCGTTGGCCTCCCGCAATCTTTGCCCCTCGATTGCCGGCGACCCGCAACACCGTCTGCGTTCCGCGTCGACTGAGTGCAAGGTTGGCTTGCTTGACGAGATGGCCGTGGGGGCGCCGCGACTTGAATACTTGCGCCGGAATGACGAACACACTGCGGCTGAACTCGGCGATCCGCACCTCCCACGACCATTGTAAGCCGCACAAATTAGCATCACGTAACCCGGTGTTGACGGTGATCAGGCAACCGCCGAAAGATCCGATCCTGCTCATCCCAATTGATCGGATGCGGAAGACGAGGTGACTCGCGCAGCATCGTGATGAGCGGAGGGGCCGTTTCCAGCCATGGGAAACCATCTCGATCACGATACGCGCGCGCGGCGCGGTGCAGGATGGTATGCGCGACTTCCAGCGTTCGATTGATCGTTGTCGCGCTCACCCCATCGGCCAAGCGCGCTTCGATGAGCGGTCGCAACGTTTCATCATGCACTTTGCGAATCTCGAGATCGCCGACATAACGCGATAGCATTTCTAGATGCCACGCGATATCGGCTCGACTCCGTTTGTACTTGGATTCGAGCAGGAACCGTTTGGCGCAGTCGGAGAATAGGGGACGCGCGTGCGCGTTTCGCTCCAGTTCCCAATCGAGCCGCTCCAGTTCCTTCGCAAGACGACGCTCCGCGTACTCCTGACCTACTAAGCCCAGGCGTGCGAATATACGTGCGCCACGGTGCTCTTTGTTGATGGTACGACAAACCCTCGGTATCGACGGTGATGCCTGGTGTGCGTGTCGTGGCCATGAGCTCCTCCTGTAGGTTGGAGGAGCATTTTCGAACGCGGCTGCAAAGGTAGGCAAGCTGTCGATCAACGGATTCCTAATCCGCAGGTCTTAGCGAACCCTTCGCCCTGAATGACCGGCATCCAGT
>VBCZ01000429.1:0-3265 GCA_005889025.1 Betaproteobacteria bacterium | reverse complement strand
CCATGACGACCCGCAGCGCTAAAATTCAGATCGCTTTTCGCTACCGCACGGTTGATAGCCCGTCCGGGGTCACGCGCAAGACGGCTAAGCGTTTGGCCGAGCGTCTGGGTGTCGACGAAACGCAGGCCATTCACCTTGCTCTGCACGAACTCGCCGCGAAGGTTCTGCCCCAATATGAGCCGGACGAAGGCCCTCTGTCAGCGGCGCAAATACGCCAGATCAAGAAGCGAGTGCCGCAAGGGACCAAGCGCTCGGTCCGATCGAGCCTGGTCGAGATGAAATCGTTGTCCAAATGACGCAATGGTGGGGCGAGCCCACAGCGGGGGACATCGTCTGGTGCCATTTCCCGGACAACATCAGCCCCCGTCCCAAACCGCGCCCGGCCCTCATCCTACTGGTCTTCGATGATGACGCGCCCCAATTCGAGGTCCGAGTCGCTTATGGTACGAGCCAGCGTACGGCAACGCTGCATCGGGGCGAGTTTTCGATTCTGCGCAGCCAAAATCCCGCCGCGTACCAGGCAGCGGGCCTCAGTTACGACACTAAATTCGATTTGAAACAAACGGTCGATCTGCCTTACACAACGGAGTGGTTCTCAGTGCCGCCGGCAGCGCCGCATGGACAATCACCCAAGTTGGGAACGCTGCATCCCTCCTTAGTACGCGCGCTGGAAGCTGCATACCGCGCCACTGCAAAGTAAGAAAGCAGCCGTTGTCCATTGATCGCACCAATCGACACGCCTGTGATCCAGTCCGGCGCATAGCCGGCCTCCGCCATCTCCTCGAACACGCCTGCCTGGTACGCTCCTAGTGCTCCGCCGCCCTGAAGCATCAGGACGACGCAATCGTATTGCAGCTTCGCGCGATGACCGGTGTCCATGCTCTAGTCTCACTCATTGCACTCTTCGCTGCCATCCTCCCTGAAGAAACTGGACGGCGGAGCACGATCAGATGGCCTACAAATATCTGCACCGGCTCCCCGTTCTGATTCAATGTCGTAGTTCTCACCTTGATCACGCCCTGATCGGGACGGGGCTTCGAAGGTCTCACCTCGAGCACTTCGCTTTCCATATGCAGCTCGTCGCCTGGCCGCACGGGTCGCGGCCAGCGCATTTCGTCGAATCCGGCGCCAATGATGCCGCCCGCCGGCTTGAGCTCGCTTGCCACCAGAAGGCGCATCGTCATCGCCGCGGTATGCCAGCCGCTCGCGGCCAGTCCCTTGAAAAACGAGTCGCGGGCGCGGTCCTCGTCCAGGTGAAAGGGCTGCGGATCGAACTCCATGGCGAAGGATTTGATGCGCGCAGCCTCGACCGAAAGCCGGCCCGAGGCGAACTTCTGTCCCGGTTCGAAATCCTCGAGATATCCCATCTTTAGAGCCTCGCTCGAGTCTGCTGGCGTTGTCGGGTGGACCCTGAGGCGGGCTTTTCGAGCTCGCACGAAACGACCTCGCCCAGAAGGCCGCGCAAATCGCTCGCGCGTCTGGCGCCGAACCGCTCCTCAAATTCCTTCTGCGCTTCAACCCACAGTTTCGCGGCGCGCTGCAGGCGCTCGGTGCCGGCTTTGGTCACTGCAAGCTCCTTGCTGCGGCGATCCAGGATCCCGTCCTTGATGGCCATGAGGCCATCGCGCTCCAGCGGCAGCATGGTCCGGCCAAGCGTGGTGCGATCCATGACCAGCTCGCGGGCAAGGGCGTTGATTGTCATCGGTCCCAGCCCCTTCAGCTTCGCGAGGATCGAGAACTGCGTTGTCCGCAGCCCTGTAGACGCCAGGTACTGGTCGTAGAACTGCGTCACGTGGCGGGCTGCCTGGCGCAGCGCAAGGCAATTGCATTCCGGCCACCGGACCGAGCTTTCGGAGGGCATCAGAAGGTTCCTCTTGACAATAGGTGCATATACGCTCATATTACACGCATATACGCCTATGTCAAGTCCTCTAACTACCGACATGAAGCCTGGAGCGTTGACGTGATGCCTGACTGTCGCCCCTGTTCGAACCTGGCCGATGATTCCTCGCGCTGGCTGCACAAGTATCCGGCGCACCTGGTCCGCACCTGGAGACTGGCTTCGGGTGAGTCGTTCTCGCTGCGGCCGGTCCGCCACGACGACGGCGCGCTCGAAGAAGCGTTCGTCCGTGACCTTTCCCTCGAATCGCGCTATCAGCGCATGTTGAGCGGCGGCGTCAAGGTGACACCCGAGTGGATCGAGTCGATGACGCACATCGACTATCACCGCCACATGGCCTTCGCCGTAACCTGTGTGATCGACGGTGTCGAGCAATTCGTCGGGGTCGGGCGCTATGTCGTCGATGCGGCGAGGCCGGGTGCGGACGTAGCGCTGGTGATCGCCGATGCATGGCAGGGCCGGGGGCTTGGCCGTCGGCTGCTCGCGACTCTGCTCGAGCACGCGCAAAGCGCAGGGGTGCGGCAAATAGTCGGCGTTGTTCTTGCCACCAACGTGGCCATGCTCCGGCTCGCCCGGTCAATGGGCTTTTCTGTGAACGCGGAGCCGGGAGACGCCACCGTAATGCGCATCCGGCGCGATCTGGCAGCCGTGAATACTCAACCACACTGATTGAAGGACCTATGTCATCGCGAGATGTTGTGTTGTTTCACCCCGTTCGCACTGCGATCGGGACCTTCAACGGCACATTGAAAGCCGCGCCAGCCACCGAGTTGGGCGCTACGGTGGTTCGCGAGACGCTGCGGCGCTCGGGCCTCGATCCCGGGCGCGTCGGCAGCGTGGTGATGGGCAATGTCATCCAAGCCGGAACCCGCATGAATCCGGCGCGTCAGGCCGCGATCAACGGCGGTGTTCCCGTCGCCGTGCCCGCGATGACCGTTAATCGCGTCTGCGGCTCGGGTGCGCAGGCAATCGCATCGGCGGCGCAGGAGATCTGGCTCGGCCATGTCGACGCCGCCATCGCCGGTGGAATGGAAAACATGGATCAGGCGCCGTACCTAATGCCCAGTGGGCGCTGGGGCCAGCGCATGGGGGATGTCGAGATCTACGACAGTATGTTGCGCGATGGATTGAACGACGCGTTCTCGGGCGAGCACTCGGGCTGGCATACCGAAGACCTGGTGGTGCGCAGCAAGATCTCGCGCGAGGATCAGGATCGTTGGGCGGAACGCTCGCAGAAGCGCTTCGCGGCAGCGCAAACGGCGGGGCGCTTCGCCGCCGAGATCGTCGGCGTGGAGGTTAAGGCGCGCAAGGGCCCGCAAGTCTTCGACACCGACGAAGCGAATCGTCCCGACACGACTTTGGAGG
>VBCZ01000430.1 GCA_005889025.1 Betaproteobacteria bacterium | reverse complement strand
TGCGTCGAGGTCGATCGTCCGCAGATCGAACGGTAGCTTCTTTTCCACAAGCGCCACGAAGGCCGACATCGCGTAAGGGCTGCAAAGCTCCTTGTCGGCATAGAGAAGCGTGCGTTCAGGCATCGGCGACGATTGGGATCGGGAGGAGGTGCAGCTGATGCCAGGCAGCGGACGATGGCGAAGTGATGCGGTGTCAGAGAATGCGACTGAACCACAACAGCGACAGCAACCCTGCAAGCATCGCGAGAGCGGCAGCTGCGGCGGCGAACAACGCGGTGATCTCCGTCTGCTTTTTCTCGAAGACCAGTCGCGAGTTCAGCGATTTGTAGATCTTGGTCAGATCCGTCGCCGTGCCGGCATAAAAATATTCCGCGTTGGTTACCTTGGCGATGTTCTTGAGCGCGGCCTCGTCGAGGCGCACGCGCATCGACCAGCCTTCGGCGCCGAGGATCTCGCCATTGACGGTGCCGATGCCGACAGTGAAGACGCGAACCCCGCGCTCGGCCGCCATCTCGGCCGCGACGATGGGATCGGGACCCGCAGTTGTCTGTCCGTCGGTCAGAAGGATGATCGCTGCCGAAGTGTACGAACCCGGCGCCGCCGACTTGGAGTCCGTGCTTCCCGCTTTCACGCCTTCGTCGAGCGAAGTGCCGCGCGACGCCCCGCGCGCGCCGCCGGGCCGCGGGTTGGAGGATTGCAAGTCGAATTCTATGTCGGGAAAAATCGTCTTGAGCGAGACCAGGATGCCGCTGCCCACTGCGGTGCCGCGTTGAAGCTGCAGGCGTTCGAGCGCAGCGAGGATGTCGTCGCGATTGAGCGTCGGTGCCTGGACCACCGCCGCAGTTGCGGCAAAGGAGACGACGCCCACGCGGGTGTTGCCCGGCTGTTCCGCGACGAAGCTCCTTGCGGCGGCCTTCGCGGCCGCGATGCGGCTGGGCGCGACGTCGGCGGCGCGCATGCTGCCGGAAACGTCGATCGCGAGAATCACGGTCTCGTATTGATACGGAAGCTTGACTACGGCGGCCGGTCGCGCGATGCCGACGATCATGGCGATAAGCGCGATAAGGAACAGCGCCGGCGGGACGTGGCGCCGGAAGCGCTGTGCGGCGGCCATCGAATCTTTGACGATGGACAGGCTCGCATAGCGCAGCGCCAGCTTTTTCTTTCGGCGCAGCAGAAAGAGGTACGCCGCGACCGCCAGCGGTACGATCGGCAGCAGCCAAAGCATGTGCGGCCAGATGAAGGTGATCGGCAAGCTCATCACGAATCCAGATGCTGCGGCAATGTGCCACCGGCGGCGAGTTGGCTGCGTTGCTTGCGCAGATCGGCAAAACGGAGAACCGCGTCCATCAGATCGTCATCGGTCGCGAGCTCCAGCGCGTCGATGCCGGCCTGGCGAAACGCGCCGCGGAGCTCGTTTTCCCGCCGTTCGGCAATCGCGGCGAATCGTCTGCGAAACTTACGGTCATGCGTGTCGACGAATATCTGCTCGCCCGTCTCCGCATCCTGCATGACCAGAAGCCCCAGATCCGGCAGCTCCCTTTCCAGGTGGTCGTAGAGGCGAACCGCAACGACCTCGTGCCGCCGCGCTAGTTGCACCAAGGGCTTGGCCCATCCCGGCGTGCTGATGAAATCGGTGACGATGAAGACCAGCGACCGCCGCGGAATGATCTGAAACGCGGTTGCCAGGAAATCCTGGAGGTTGGTCGCCTCGGACCGGGCGAGCTCAGGTCGTGCAAGTATCTTGTGCAGGATATGCAGCACCTGCCGGCGACCGGTGCGCGCGGGAATGACCGTATCGACGCCGCCGCCATAGAACATCGCACCGACGCGGTTGCCGTGACGGCTGAGCAGCCGGGCGAGAACGGCAACCAGCTCCGTCGACACCGCGCGTTTCTTGATGTTCTGGGAGCCGAAGTCGACCGAGGGGCTCAGGTCGAGCAGAAACCACGCAGTGACCTCACGCTCCTCGTTGTACACGCGGACATATGGCGTTTGCAGCCGGGCGGTGACATTCCAGTCGATATGGCGCACATCGTCGTGATATTCGTATTCGCGCAGATCGGCAAGATCGACGCCGAAGCCGCGAAACAAAGTACGATAGTCGCCGTGAAGGACGCCATCCAGGCGTCTTAAGACAGTCCACTCCAGCCGGCGAAGGACCGCCTCAGACGTTTGCGCCCACTCGGACATGCGTTTCCAGCGGCTTTTCGGGGGCGCGAATGTGTTTCATGACGCGAAGCACGATCTGGTCCGGCGTGAGACCGTCCGCGAGCGCTTCGTAGGAAAGCACCAGGCGGTGCCTCAATACGTCCGGAGCCAGATCGGTGAGGTCTTCCGGAACGACGTAGGTTCGTCCGCGCAGGAACGCAAGCGCGCGGGCGCCTTCGACCAGATGGATAGTCGCCCGCGGGCTCGCGCCATAGGTCAGGTACTTCGATACGTCGCGCACGCCGTAGCGATCGGGGCTGCGCGTCGCCGCGACCAGACGCACGGCATACTGGACGAGCGAAGGATCGACGAAGCCGCTCCGGCATTGGCGTTGAAGCGCGGAAAGCTGCTCGGTCGTCGTCACCGGGCTTACCGTGGCCGCCAGCCCCGTGACCCGGTTGACGATGACGAATTCTTCTTCCTCGCTCGGGTACCCGACCAGCACTTTCATCATGAATCGGTCCACCTGCGCTTCCGGCAGCGGATACGTGCCCTCCGTCTCGATCGGGTTTTGCGTCGCCATGACAAGGAAGGGCTCAGGGACCGGGTAGCTCACTCCGGCTATCGTCACCTGATATTCCTGCATCACCTCGAGCAGCGCGCTTTGCACCTTGGCCGGCGCGCGATTGATTTCGTCGGCCAGCAGAAGATTGGTGAAAACGGGCCCGAACGACGTGGTGAACTCGGCGGTTTTCTGGTTGTAAACCCGCGTTCCGACCAGGTCCGCGGGGACCAAGTCAGGCGTGAACTGGATGCGTCGAAAGGTGCCGCGCAAGGTGCGCGCCAGCGTCTTGACGGTCAGCGTCTTGGCGAGTCCCGGGACGCCTTCGACCAGCAGATGGCCCTGCGCCAGGATGGCCACCAGGACGCGCTCCAGGAAGTGATCCTGGCCGACGACGATCTTCTTGACCTCGTAGAGTATGCGCTCCATCTCGAGCGAGACTTCACTGCGGCCGATATCTCCGTTGTTCATAGGTTGTGTGTCTTCCGCTGCGGATTAGAACGGCGAGATGCCGATGGCCGATGCCGCGTTTTCGATCGGCACGGCGAATCCGATGCCGATGAACACGCTCTGTTCGCTGGGATTGAGTATCGCAGTGACGATGCCCACGACCTCGCCGTCCATGGTCACCAGCGGGCCGCCTGAATTTCCTGGATTGGCAGCGGCGTCGAACTGGATGAGGTTGGTCAACGCGCGCTTGTGCTCGGGTGAGCGGTACGCGCGCTTCAATCCGGAGATGATGCCGGCCGACGCGGACGGACCAATGCCGAAAGGAAACCCGACTGCGATCACCTGATCGCCCACCGCGAGGTCCTGCGTCGAACGCAGTGTCGCCGGCATCAGGTCATCCGGAATGGTTTTCGCCTGCAGCACCGCCAAGTCGTTTTCGGGCTGCAATCCGATGACCGATGCTTCCGATTCCGTCCCATCGGCAAAAACGACCTGCACTCGCTCCGCGCCATCCACGACGTGCAGATTGGTGAGAATGATGCCTCTATCGACGATAACGACCCCGGTGCCGACGCCCTTGATGGCGTCGCCCTCTTTTTCCTGCTGCACGCGGCGAACGCGGACGACGGACTGCTGTACGATCTCGTAGGCCTTGGCTGCGGCCGAGGGCAGGACGTTGCTGTCGAGGGTATGAAGCACCGCCCCGTCGATATCTTTCTGGGTGATCTGGCGCGCGGGGGGTTGGAATTGCAAGGACGCGTAGACGATGCCCACGCTCAGCAGAATCGCGGAGGCGAGGAGGAGGATACGCTCGTGTCGCGCGCCGAATTGGCGGGATCGCGCGAAACGCGAGGGTTGCGACGCGGGCACGGTCTCGGCCGGTTGTGTCTGCGGCCCGGGCGCCTCTTGCGGCGGCAATATCCTGGGTGCTTCCGGGGTGCGGCGCCGGACCGACCGGCTGTAGAGGGAGCTTTTCTTCATGGCGATTGGATTGTCGGATCGCCTCGCGGTTCAACACGGGGCTCTGGCTTTGAATACGCGGCGCTCATTGCCATGGGTAAGGAATGCGAAAAATAAGTCTTGCGCCGGATAAGGATCGCGTTGCGGCATTCAAGGCCCGGCCGTCGCGACGGGAGACATTGTGCGCTCGATGCCGCATTGCCTCAACCGGCGCAAGCGCAGGAGCAAGTCACTTCAGGCTTTCGACCGAAATTGTCAGCAGGAAATCAGCCATCGACCGAGGAATGCAGCGCGATGCGATTGCCTTCGCTGTCGAGCACAACCGCGCGGAATCCGTGCGGACCGATGGCTTTGGCCGGCTCGACGATTCGTCCCCCCAGGGCCTCGACCTTGCGTACGGCGTCGCGGATGCGCCCTTCCACGTTCATATAAAGGAGTATTCCGCCCGTCGAGGTGATCTGGTCGCCTGCAGGCACCAGGCAACCGCCGTTCCCCTGGTCGTGCTCAATGACGCAAAAGCTGAATCCGTCGAATTCGTTCTTCTCGACATCGACGCCGAGCACCGCGCGATAGAAAGTGGCCGCGCGATCCAGATCGGATACGGGGATGTCGAACCATACCGCGCGGTTGTGCACAGAGTTCAAGTCGCTCACGGCTCCTCCTCGATGGGCTGTACGTTCGATCGATCTCTTGCGGGCCGGACCCGTGAAGCAGGCTCAACGATGCTGCGCGTTGCAACGATACAAGCCGTTGCTGATCGCGGGCTGCGGCTGTGCCGACAGGTACAGTTTAGAACGCTGTTGATCCGGAATTTTCGCACATCGAGCTTTCGGCCGCTGACCGAGGCGGCAAGAAAGGCCGCGGCCGGGCCGGCATGAAAACTCGACGTTGAGGCTCCTGCTATCGCGATGCAGGGGTCGGGAAGAAAGCGCCATAGACCCATAGCGCGGCCCAGACCGACAAAGCCGCCCAGATCACAATGATGACCGCGGCCGCAAGGCGGGCCGCCGCTGTGCCAGGTAGGGCGCCGGTGCGAGCGAGCGCGCGGCACTCGACCATCACCGAGGAAGGTACGAGCTTGATGGCCAGCGCGATGCCGAGGGAAAGAATAAGAAGATCGTCCATCAAGCCCAGGATGGGCACGAAGTCCGGGATCAGGTCGATCGGGCTCATCGCATAGGCCACCACGGCCGCGACCAGCAACTTGGCGTACCACGGGGTTTGCGGGTGCCGCGCCGCAAAGTAGAGGGCGACGCATTCCGACTTGAGGTCGCGGATCCTTCCCCTGAATTTTGCAAGAAGCTGCATCAACGGCGCCGCCGGCTTTCGGCCGGCCAAGGGCTAGCTGCGTGGCCGAAAATATCTCCGGCTGTCATTCTCGTGTAACGCGCGCCGTCTCGCTCGCAACTCCACAATGCCGGATAGGCCGGGTACCTTCCAGCCGACGGCATGTTCGGTCGACCTCATGGCTGCGGCGATAAACGATTCACGATGATCCGAACTTCCTTTAGCACTGAACGAAGGAGGTCGTGCAACCGCATATCGTCCGAAAGCCTGTTCTCGGCGAGCGCCGTCTCCAGCTCGGCGATGTTCTGCCCGAGCTCCCATTGCGTGTAAGACGCCTGCTCCTTGAGGGCGGTCCGCGCCTCTTGTTCCAGGGAAGGCGATGTCTCCGCGATCGAAAGCTCCAGCAGCGCTTGCAGAGAATCGACCTGGCCCCAGGTGCCGATCGATCGGTTATATGTTCGATACAGACCGAAGCGCTTCTCATCGGAAGCCGTCTCGATCAAGGAAAGGAAATCGCCCTGGATTCTGGCCACCACCTTCGTGTAGTGCTGAATCTCTTTTGCGATCAGCGTGTCTGCAGGTCGTTCGATACCATGCGCGGCCGGCATTCGGGCTGCCGCAACAAGAAGGATCAGCAGCACGCTCGCGTGACGAACGCGATCCCGGCCGGCGGCGCACCGCGTCGTTTGGAAGTCACCGCCTCGGTGCATCAGCCGCCCGCGATGTGCCGCCATGCTGCGCATCGAGCTTGCCGATCGCTTCGCTCAGACGTGCTCTTAGCGCCTGTTCCTCCGCATTCGATCCGCTGTGGGCGCAAGCGACAAACGCGGCGATGACATCGACCATCGAGTCAACGGACGCATTGGCTTCCAGAACCCGGTTCACGTGCTCGAGCTGTTGCGACAAGCGAGCTCGATGCTCGTAAAGAAAGTTGAACTGAGCATCGCAGCGAGGAATCGGCGTCGGGTAGCTCCTGATCTCCTCTTCGATGACGCGCCTGGTGCGCTGCAAGTGGTCCCGAAGCTCGACACAAAGCAACCTGAGCGTCGTCAAGGGTTCGCTGCTTGCTGTCGAATGCGGTGAAATTGCAGATGCCATGATGTCAACCGGGAGCCCAGGAGAGCGCTACATGCGCGTAAGCTTACTGAACGTGGTCTGATTCGCGACAAAAACGAATCAACTCGGGCGCGAGCGAAAGACCGTCGAGTCGTTACGCGAGGTCACGGTATCGCTAATGCGGCCACAGCCAGCCGAAAGTTCCTCCCGTGAGCAGCGCGTAGATCAATCCATCGATCGTCGCCTTGATGGTCGTGCTCCACGCCCGACGATACCAGATCGACATTTGCCAGAGCGCGACCGAGTATCCGATGAATGCGGTCACCCCGGCCAGCTGGAACACGCGAATATAGGGTGCGGCGGGGGGAAGGGCACTCCCCGCGACATACGCCGCGAAAATCCCGACGACAATCGAATAGAGGAACCACAGCACCAGGTTGGTCGCCATCGGCATGGGACCGTTTCGCCAGGCGGTCATTATCAGTACCGGGCCTTTTTTCAGCTTTTCGGCAAACTCCGGCGAACGCATTTCCTGCGTG
>VBCZ01000427.1 GCA_005889025.1 Betaproteobacteria bacterium | reverse complement strand
TCCGGACTGCCCAACTCGCGTTGCGGCGTCCCGAATTTGCTCCGCAGCCTGAGCACCGTGCGTATGCCTTCGATATCCAGCGCGGCATCGCGCGCCAATCCGCCCTTGTCCGCAAGCAGCAGCTCGTACGATTGCTTCGCCAGCGCCGGAGTCATGTCGCGGATATTGGCGACGAGCAGCGCTTCGGCAACGTCGCGGTTCGCGCGATCGTAGACCCAGTCCACGCCGGCGCGATAGCCGCGCATGAAACCGATGAGCGCCGTTTGGTGATCGGCTGCCCACGAGCGCCGCGCCGCGCCGACGGTGCCCTCGTACGCGCCAAGCGACTCCGCGGTCGCGAGCAGGTTGAAGCCTCGATTCTTCGCAAGCAGCTCGAACGGCGTGCGCAGCAACGTCGCGTCATGCTTGCCTGCAATGAGGTCGCGATAACGATTCGGGGTGCCGCCCGCGCGCACGAACTTGACGTCCGATTCGGCGAGACCGTTGCGCGCGAGCAACTCGCGCAGCACGAACGCGAGGCCATTGGTCATCGCATCGACCGACAGCGTCTTTCCCTTCAGATCGGCAAATGATTTGACGCCGGGCGACGCGACAATCGAAAGGAAGCCACCGTCACCGCCGATGAAAGAGAACAGATCGGGCTCGGTAGGCAGCTTTGCTTCGCCTTGCCCCTCCTGGTAGGCGATGAAGTTGTCGATGGTCGCGAGCGCGATATCGAAGCGCCCGTCGAACAGGCCGGTGATCAGCACTTCCGACGATGGCGTATAGCTCAATTGCACCGTGACGCCGTTGCCCTCGAAGAAGCCTTGGCGCTGCGCCGCCCAGATCGGAAGATCCCACCCCCCGTTGAATGTCACGACCCGAAGCAGCGAAGGCTGCATGTCCGCGCCAACCGCAAACATCGCGTTGAACAGAAGGGCAATCGCTGCGAGAAATTTCATGAAATGGGGGTCGATGCGGCGCGAGGGAACTTGCGCGGTGGTGCGCCAAACGAACGATAGCCGATGTCGCCAATGCTGTAAAAGACGCCGAACGGGTGCCTGTCCAACCCATCGCAATGATACTTTCCGAGTCCGGACCGCTTCCTGCAATTCTTACCCGAAGCAGAAATTCTTGCAGAGCAGCGCGCCAGTGCCTCCCGGATTGACCCACCATAACAAGGACTTGCCCGTTCGGCATTGTCTTTGCTTTTCTGAAACCCTAGGGGAGATCGATCCGCTTGTGTCGGATCCGATCCATTGAACAGCGCATGCAAAGCCGCAGCCGATGAACGCACCCTTGCGAGTCTACGAACCGCGCTCGCGTCCGGGCGAGCAACGCGCCAATCTGCTGGTGCCGGGTCGCAACTGCTGGCGGATCGAGCGCGCGCACCGCGCAAGCTGGCTTGTCGACGGCGCCGAATATTTCAGCGCGGTGCGATCTGCACTCACACAGGCGCAAAGCACCATTTTCATCCTCGGTTGGGATATCGACAGCCGGATGCGACTGGTCCCGACCGGCGCGAACGACGGATTGCCGGAACGGCTGGGTGATTTTCTTGCCGCGCTGCTCGCCTCGCGCCCCAAACTCAACGCCTATATCCTGAGCTGGGATTTCGCCCTGCTGTTCGCGCTGGAGCGCGAATGGCTTACCGAGCTTAGGCTCGCGTCGCGAACCCAACGGCGGCTCGATTTTCAGCTCGACGATCGTCATCCGGCCGGCGCATCTCATCACCAGAAGTTCATCGTCGTGGACGACGCCTTGGCGTTCGTCAGCGGTTTCGACCTGACCAGCAACCGCTGGGACACTTCCGAGCATCGGCTGGATGATCCCCGACGGCGCAACTCCGACGGCAAGCTTTATGCGCCGTTTCACGACATAGGCATGGTGGTCGACGGCGACGTCGCCTCCGCACTGGGTGAGCTCGCGCGGGAACGCTGGTACGCCGCCACCGGTCGGCGCGCGCGCCATCACGAGCCCGGCGCCCGTGAGAAGCGTTGGCCCGCGCAAGTCGATGCCAACCTCGTCGACATCGACATCGCGATCTCGCGCACCGAGCCCCGCTTCGAAGGCCGTTCCGGCATTTTCGAGGTGCGCGACCTTCACCTCGATGCAATCGCGGCAGCGAAGTTTTCGCTGTTTGCCGAAAATCAGTACTTCACGTCGCGCACGATCGCCGCGGCGCTCGAGGCGCGCCTGCGCGATCCCGAGGGCCCCGATATCGTGGTGGTGTCGCCGTCGACCCAGAGCGGCTGGCTCGAAACGTCGACCATGGGTGTGCTGCGGTCGCGCATCCACGGCGATCTCGTCCGCGCCGACTCGCACGGGCGCTATCGCGTGTACTGTCCGTGGCTCGACGATGGTGGCGGAGGACATACCTGCCTCAACGTGCACAGCAAGATCCTCATCGTCGACGACGAGTTGCTGATTACTGGCTCGGCCAACTTAAGCGGCCGCTCGATGGGTCTGGATACCGAGTGCAACCTTGCCATCGAGGCCAAGAATGACGAGCAGATAAGCCTTGCCATCGCTACGCTGCGCAACCGGCTGCTTGGGGAGCATCTCGATCGCGACGCCGCATCGGTCGATGAAGCGATCCGAAAGCGCGGCGGCCTGATCGCCGGGATCGAGGCCTTGCGGGGCAGGCGGCGATCGATGAGACCTCTCACCGCGGAGACCACTGAAGATTGGAGCGCGCTTGTTCCGGATCATTCGGTGCTCGATCCCGAGGAGTCGATCGATGCCGAGCAACTGATGGAAGAGGTCGTGTCGCGCGGAGAAAAGCGTCCACTGGCGACCAGGACGCTCGCCATCATCCTCGTCATCGGGGTCTTGAGCGCGCTCGCGCTCGCCTGGCGGTATACACCGCTTCGGGACTACGTCAACGCCGAATCGCTGGCGCAGGCGAGCGAGGGCTTCGCGCAAAGCCCGTTTGCTCCGTTGATCGTCTTTGTCGCGTTCTTTGGCGGCGGGCTGATCATGGTGCCGGTGACCGTGATGATCGCCGCGACCGGCATCGTCTTCGGTCCGCTCCTCGGCTTTTTCTACGCGCTCGTCGGCGAAACGCTGGCCGCCGTCGGCGTTTATTTTCTCGGACGCAAACTCGGCCGGGCGACGGTTCGACGCATCGCCGGCAAGCGAATCAACGAACTGAGCCGGCGGATCGCCAAGCGTGGCCTGATCGCGGTGGTGGTGGTTCGCGCGCTGCCCGTGGCGCCGTTCACCATCATCAACCTGATCGCCGGCGCCTCGCATATCTCCTTTCGGGATTTTCTGCTCGGCACCATCATCGGCATGGCGCCGGGAACGCTGGTGCTGGTGCTGTTCGTCGATCGCATCGTTGCGGCGGTGCGCGCGCCGGGGCCTTTGACCTTCACGTTGCTCGCGATCATCGCCGGCATTGCGCTGGGTGGCGCCCTGGCGCTCCGCGCGCGGCTCGGTGCGCCGCCGCCGAAGCAGCGCACGAATCACCCGGCCGCCGCCAAGGGGGACTGATGCCCGGCGCAGAGTTGCGCCCGCTGAGGATCGCAACCTATAACATTCACGATGCCGTCCGCACCGATCGGAGCTTTTCGCCGGGCCGCATCGCCGCCGTGCTGGCCGAGCTCGGCGCCGACATCGTCGCCGTCCAGGAAGTCGGTCTGCACTCGACAGGCATCGATGTCCTCGCCTTTCTTCGCGACGCAACAGGTTACGCGTCGGTGCTGGGGCCGACGCGCCTGCGACACGCCGGCGAATACGGCAACGCTCTGCTGACGCGATTCGCGGTGCAGGACACGACGCTCATCGACCTCACCTTCATGCGGCGCGAGGCGCGAGGCGCGCTCGATGTCGTGCTCGACTGCGATGGCGCGCCGCTGCGCGTGATCGCGACGCATCTGGGCCTTCGTCCTGCCGAGCGGCGCGCTCAGATCCAGCAGCTGCTGCGCGTGCTGGAGGCGCAGACGCCTTTTCCCACGGTGCTCATGGGCGACCTCAATGAATGGTTCCTTTGGGGGCGCCCGCTGCGCTGGTTGCATGCACACTTCGAAAAGACGTCCGCGGCGGCGACCTTTCCCGCGAACGCACCGGTTTTTGCGCTCGACCGCATCTGGGTCGAGCCGCGCTCGCTGCTGAGCCGAATCTGGGTCCATTCGAGTCCGCTGGCGCGATCGGCGTCGGACCATCTCCCGCTCCTGGCCGAGATCGCACTGATGGCGACCGCAGATCGTCGCGCCGAGAGTCCGAGCGCATCGCACGTCTAGCCTCACGGGGATCGACGCATCCCGCACGCAACGCGGTATCCTACGAGGCTTCGCCGTTTTTGCATTTGGCAACCGGTCGCTCGTGCGCATTCGCAGGTCCGCTCGTCCAGCCTTTCTGCCGTTCGTGGCCGAGCGCCCGCCGCTTTTCCAGTTCGTCATCCTCTCGATGTTGCTGCACTTGCTGGTGATCGTTCTCATCGGTGACGCCACGCGCTCTGCCGCACGCCGCGGCGAAGGCTTCTGGGGTTCGCTGGATGTGAGCTTGCGCCGGCCCTCGCCCGAGCCCGGCGCGGGAGTGAAGCTCGCGCCGGGTGCCGAAACACTTTCCCCGGGCGCCGCCTTGTTGCGCCGGTTGCACGGCGCCAGCGACGCACCGCCCACCGCGCGCCGCGAGCCCGAGCCTGCCATCGAGCAGCCCGCAACCTCGGGAAGCAACATCGACCGCGCGCCCGCAGAAGCGCTCCCGCCTCCACAAGAAGCGGAATCGCTGCCTGCGCCGAGGTCGTTCGAAGTCGTGCCTCCGGTGGATCTGAACGCTCCGGAAGAGGCGGACAGGCCGCTCGCGCCTTCGATGGTGTCGCCACCGAAGGTTGAGCGACAGTCGAGCACGGCGATGCAGCACGCGTCCCCGGTCGTGCCGATAGCGCCGGCGCCGCTAGAACGCATAGCCCCTCGCAAAATCGAACGCGAGCTTGCGCCCAGGATGGAAATCACTCCGCGCGAAGCACCGGTACCTCCGGCTCCGCTAGAGCGCATCGCTCCGCAGCAGACCGAGCGAGCGCTCTCGCCGCCGGTCGAGCTCGCGCCGCGCGAGTTGCCGATGACGCCGGCGAATATCGAACCGATCGCGCCCACACGCGTTGAGCGGGAGCTTGCGCCGGCCATCGAGGTGGCTCCGCGCGAACAGCTGATCGCGCCGCCCGCCCTCGAGCGCGTCGCTCCGGCACCAATCGAGACGGACCTGGCGTCCCCGCCCGTGATGGCGCCAAACGAAGCGCCAGTGGTGCCTGCGCCAATCGAGCGCATCGCGCCGCCGCCGCAATCGCGCGAGCTGATTTCTCCCATCCCGCTGCCGCGCAGCGCCGGTCCGAGCGCGCCTGCGCCACGGGCTGCACCGAGCGTGGACCGCGAAGCGGTGCCCGCGCCTGCCTCACCGCGCAGTGCTCCCGGCGAAACCGTGCCGCGCGCGGCGCCGCCCGCCGGATCACCGGCCGCAGAATCGCCACCTCGATTGAGATTCGGCACGCCGCAACCCGACGAGGACATGTTCAAGCCGCGCCGCGAGATCGTCGTCCCCTCGGCAGAGCCTGGCCTGGCGCCGCGTATCGATCGTGACGCTTTGCGTGCCCGCGTGCGCGAGATCGCGCGCGAAGGCACTGGCCAGCGCGCGCTGGTCGAGCTGGAGCTCCCGCAGCCCGTGCGTCTGCCGAAGAATCCGTTCGACAAGGCCGCCAAGCCCGATTGCCGCACGGCCTATGCCGGATTGGGACTGCTTGCGATTCCGGCGCTGCTCGCAAGCGCGATCGCCGATACCGGATGCCGGTGGTGAGATCGCCTCAGGACAACGCCAGCGGCCGGAACATGGTCCGCCGGGTGTTGCGGAACTGCGGGCGGACGCGCGCGCTCCACGGCGTTCCGCGCACGGCGAGCCATTGGGACGACGCGGTTACCGTCGGCGCGACGAGATCGTAGCAGGCAAGAGAATACGGGCCGCGACCGAGGTTGAGAAAGCGTCTCGCACGAACGCAACCGGGCACCGCCGCGAGCCCGGGCATGTGCTCGGTGTCGTACCAGTGGAACATCTCGTTCTGCCAGCCATCGGCGGCGTCGGTCTCCACCACGTAGTGGAATGCAGCCATCGCGCTCGCGGAAGCGCCGGGAACGTCGAAGACGCCTTGAAGCCGATCGATGCTCGGCGCAGCGATTGCAACGGTGCATCCGCAATCCAGCGCGGCGTCGAGCGCGGCGACCGTCGATGCTTCGGCGGGCAGCTCGAAATAGACGTAGACGTCGGCGCTGCTCGTGCCGCGGTATGCGTGCATATCGCCGATCTTCGATCCGAGCCGATCGCGGCAATCGGCGAGCGTGCGCGCGAGCTCGCCATCGCTGCGGTGATCGCCGGCGTTCTTCAGCAGCAGGGTGTCCGCGACCGCGGGCATCAATGGCCGATGTTCAACGCCTCGAGGAAGCGCGAGACCATGTTGTAGGCAGCCACGGTGGCGACCAGCTCGACCAGCGCTCGCGCATCGAAGCGATTGGCGAGCGGATCGAAGATCGCATCGGGCACCTGCACGTCGCGGGTCATTGTATCGGTAAGATCGAGCACGGCGCACTCCAGAGGCGAGAACGCGTCGCCCGGCCGATCGTCGCGCAGCGCCGCGATCTTCGCTTCGGTCAAACCCGCCCTCAAGGCATGCGGCCGATGCGCGTCGAACTCGAAGAGCGCGCGGTTCAGCACCGCGACTCGCAGTATCACCATTTCGCGGATCTCGGGCGGCAGCATGCTGCGGTTGCGAATCGCAGTAAGCAGTTTTTCCCACCCGCCGGCGAGAGGCGCGCTGTTGAGCAGCGCTTGATAGAGCGGCGAAATCGCGCCGCGCTCGGCTTCGATCGACGCTTCGGTCGCCGCCAGGTCAGCCCGCGTGCCGGGGATGACCGGCGGAACGCGCCTCGCCATGCTCACTCGCCCTTGATCTTCTTGTCGTGGATGATTTTCCCCCATCTGGCGGTGTCCGACTTCACCAGCGCGGCAAGCTCGTCGGGACTTCCGGGCAGGGGCTCGGCACCCGATTCGACCAATCGCGAGCGGTACGGCTCCGTCGTCAGCGCGTGCCGCACGGCCTGGTTGAGCAGTGCGATGCGCGCCGGGGGCGTCTTCGCCGGCGCAAAGAGCGCGTACCAGTTGTTGGATTCCACACCGTGAATGCCCTGCTCGTCGAGGGTGGGCACGTCGGGAAGCAGCGGATGACGCTTCGGCGCGGCGATCCCCAGTGGCTTCAGCTTGCCGCCGCGGATGAAACCGATCAAGCCGGGGATATCGCCGAAAAAGCCGACGACCTGATTGCCCATGACGTCGGTGATCGCCGGCGCCGCACCCTTATACGGCACATGCAGCAGATTGGCCTTGCTCGCGTCGGCCATGAGCTCCATCGCCAGATGCGGCATGCTGCCGACGCCCGATGAAGCGATCGCCAGTGCGTCGATGCGCTGTTTGGAATACGCGACGAGATCCGCGGCATTGCGTGCGGGATTCGTCGGATTGACCACCAGGACCTCGACATTGTTGACCACGAGCGAGACAGGTGCAAAGTCACGCTGCATGTCGTAGGTGAGGTTCTCGTACAGGGACGGATTCATCACCGCGGCGCCGGCGCTGGTCAGCCACAGCGTGTTGCCGTCGGGAGCGGACTTGGCAACAAACTGCGCCGCGATGCCGCCGTTGGCCCCGGGCCGGTTGTCGACGATGATCGAAGCGTTGAGGTCCTTGGCGAGACCTTCGGCGAGCACGCGCGCCACGAAGTCCACGGGGCCGCCCGGCGGAAACGCGATCACGATCCTGATCGTGCCGGTCTGCGCGCGCGCTGCGCAGGCGACGCCGACCAGGATCAACGCGACCATCGACAGCCATTTTTTCATTGGCGCTCCCGCTGCTTGAGGCAGCATACATCGGACCCGCGTCGCGCGCGACGGCCTCGATCGCTCATTCTCTCAATCGCAGCGCGCCGTCATGCCGCCGTCGACGACGATCTCCGTGCCGGTGATGAATCGCGCCTCGTCGGACGCCAGAAACAGCGCGGCGTTCGCAGTGTCGGTGCCGTCGCCCATGAAGCCCAGCGGTATGCGCGCCTTGCGCTGTCGCAGCAGGGCCTCGACATCGCCGCCGCTTCGCTGCCCGGCGAGCCTCGCCTCCACCATCGGCGTGTGCAATTGCCC
>VBCZ01000428.1 GCA_005889025.1 Betaproteobacteria bacterium | reverse complement strand
ACAAACTTGTTGATGGCGCGGCGGTCCGGGCTGACCGACGACAGCTCGATCTGCTGACCCGGTCGGATGCCCAGCGCCTTGGCGGGGCCATCCTCGTCGACCGATACGACCTTCCCATTGTTGTCGGCCTCGAAGCCGAGCGTGGCGATTGGGTACCATCGCAGCGGCCACGACCTGCCCTGTCCGCCGTGGAGAAAAGGACGGAAGGTATCGAGGCCGATGACCGCAACCGCGTAGACGGCCAGGACTACGATGAGCGCTTTTTCTTTGGCTGACGGCTTGCGCAATGATGTCGTCTGGGGCATGAGCGCATCTTAAGTCAGGTAGCTGGATGTCACTTCCATCAGTCAGTGGACGAATCTCCCCTCTCCCTATGGGAGAGGGGCGGGGGTGAGGGCCGCGTGGGAGAGGGGCCGGGAGTGAGGGCCACCTCAAATCCAACTACCGGATCGCGCCGCCTGCCGCTAATATCGTTTGCATATGGTTTCCCTTTGCCCGCGCAAGCCGTTATCGTTGAAGAGCCACACGATCATGTCCACTCTCGATGTTGAAGAGCCACACGATCATGTTCACTCTCGATGGTATCAAGCCGAATGTCTGCGCTGACCGATTGCGGGCCACTTGGACGGGTGTGATTAGCGATGCCAGCCTCGCTCGGTCACATTGACAGCGGGACGCCGATGGGCGCCACGGTTCTCGCCGATGGCGCGACGTTCCGCGTCTGGGCGCCGCAGGCTCGCACGGTGCACGTGATCGGTGACTTCAACGACTGGACCCGCAACGACGCCAGCCTGCTGACGCGTGACAATCACGGGCACTGGCGGGGTTTCGTTCCGAGCGTCGGCGATCGCCATCGATACCTGTTCTTTGTGGTGGGCGAAGGCAGCGAGGGCCCGAAACGGGATCCGTACGCGCGCGAGCTCGGAACACCATTCCCCAGTCAATGCATCGTTCGCAAGGCCGACTTTCCGTGGCACGAAAGCGGATACCGCACGCCACGATTCGAAGATTTCGTGATCTATCAACTCCACGTCGGCACCTTCTTTACGCCGAACCCGCCCCGCAAGGGCGGTACCTTCCTCGACGTTGCGCGCAAGATCCCGCACCTCGCCGACCTCGGCGTCACCGCGGTGCAATTGCTGCCGATTCAGGAGTTCCAGACGCGGTTCAGCCTCGGCTACAACGGTACGGACTATTTCTCGCCGGAGATGGATTTCGCCGTCGTGGATGGCGATCTCCCGCCGTATGTTGCCGAGGTGAATCGGCTGCTCGGCGCCAAGGGGTTGCGCGGCTACGTGCCGGAGGACCTCCGCGGCGAGATGAACCAACTCAAGGCGCTCGTGGATTTGTGCCACCTGCACGGTCTCGCTGTGCTGCTGGACGTCGTCTACAACCACGCCGGCGGCGACTTCGGCGACCAGAGTCTCTACTTCTTCGATCGCCAGTCGACCGACGGAGGCAACATGAACTCGCTCTATTTCACCGACAAGGGTCACGCGGGCGGGCTCGTGTTCGACTTCGGCAAGCCGGAGGTACGCGACTTCCTGATCCAGAACGCGAAGTTTTTTCTCGATGAATACCGCGTCGACGGCTTTCGCTACGATCAGGTGAGCGTGATCGACCACGATGGCGCGCCGTGCGGCTGGCGCTTTTGCCAGGATCTCACCTCCGCCGTCCGCTTTGATCGACCGGGCGCGCTGCAGAAAGCCGAGTATTGGCCGGTGAATCCGTACGTGGCGATACCACCGCCGATGGGCGCGGGTTTCGATACATCGCTTACGGACGGTTTGCGCATCGCCGTTCGCAACGTTATCGGTGAAGCGAGCGCGCCGGACGAACGCCCGCTCGACATGGCCGGCCTTGCGCGCAGTCTTTGGCCGGACGGCTTCAGCGAGCACTGGCGCTTCGTGCAAGGTCCCGAGAACCACGACGTCGTTTACGACGGGCGAGAGCTTCGGATCGCCAGGCTCGGCGATCCCGGCAATCCGCGATCGTGGTACGGCCGCAGCCGTGCGCGCGTGGCGACCGGCATCAGCCTGACTGCTCCCGGCATTCCGATGCTCTTCATGGGTCAGGAATTCCTGGAGGACAAGCAGTGGTCGGATGACTTCGAATTCCACAACAACCTGCTCCTGTACTGGGCGGGGCTCGATCACGCGGACAAGCAGATGCTCGATCATCTGCGTTTCACACACGAGCTCATCGACCTGCGCTGGCGCTATCCCGGCCTGTGCGGCCAGGGATTTCGCGTTGTGCACGTCCACGACGAGAACCGCGTCCTCGCCTTCCAGCGCTGGGTCGAAGGCGAAGGAAACGACGTGCTGGTGATCGTGCATCTTTCGACCGTCAACCAGTTCGGGTATCGGATCGGGTTCCCGGATGGCGGCGAGTGGCGTGAAATCTTTAACAGCGACGTCTACGAGAACTGGGTCAATCCCGGCGTCGTGGGCAATGGCGGGCGCATTTTCGCGGAGCCGACACCGCTGCATGGTCTCAGCCATTCCGCCGCGCTGGTGCTGCCCGCTAACAGCGTGCTGATTTTCGCGAGGTGAGAGCCTCGGTCATCCCGGCGCAGGGCGACGAATTCACACCTCACAAAATCTTATCCACAAATGAGATTATCGTTCCCATGACTAAGGTCCAGGAAGCTACGCGTATCGCCTTAAGAGCGGCGCCCGGCGCCGAGCAAATCTTTCGGGGAGATCCTCATGCACAGACGTTCGTTTCTCCATTCGGCGGCGCTGGTCGCACTGGCCCAACTCGCCGGCAACACCATGACGCCTGACGCTCTCGCGGCCGCCGCGAAGCAACAAGGTGACCCGCTGCTCGACGAATGGACGGGGCCTCACGGCGGCATGCCGCGCTTCGACTTGGTCAAGGTCGACGCATTCAAGCCTGCGTTGTTGGCAGGGATGGATTTGAAGCGCATCGAGATCGCCGCGATCGCCGGCAATAGCGCTGCGCCAAGCTTCGAGAACACGCTTGCGGCGCTGGAGGATTCGGGTCGGCCCTTCGGGCGCGCGAACCAGATCTTTCATATCTATACTTCGGCCAAGAACGATAAAAGCATGCAAGCGGTCGAGACCGAGATGGCGCCGCTGCTGAGACCGAGATGGCGCCGCTGCTTTCCGCTTTCGGCGATGAGGTCATCCAGAACGAGGCGTTGTTCGCCCGGTTGAAAGCAGTCTACGACACACGCGAGAACGCGAAGCTGTCGCCCGAGCAGCAGCGGCTCGCCGACGTGGTCCACACGAACTTCGCGCGTCGGGGCGCCGCGCTGGACAAAGCAAAGAAAGCACGTCTGAAGGAGATCAACAAGCGCCTTGCCAGCCTTTTCACGAGCTTCCGTCAAAACCAGCTCGCCGACGAAGAGAGCTACACGCTCGTCATCGACAACGAAGCCGATCTCGCAGGATTGCCCGACAGTCTTCGCGCCGCGGCGGCAGTCGCGGCCGAGGAGAAGGGTCAGAAGGGCAA
>VBCZ01000426.1 GCA_005889025.1 Betaproteobacteria bacterium | reverse complement strand
TCGGTATCCTTGAGCGACTTGATGGGCGAGCTCGCGGGCACATACCAGAAAAGGTCGGTGGCGCCCGTGGTTTCGGCGCCGATGACGCGCACCGGCGCGCCCTTGGAGTAGGCCGACAAGACGCCCATGATGCCTACTCCCACGCCGATGTCGACGCTGCCCGAGATCACCGCTTGCTGAGTCTCGCCTGCGCCCTGCGTCCAGAGGATCTCCAGCACGAGCCCGTGCTTCCTGAAAATTCCGGCGCGCTGACCGACCTCGGAAATCGACGTGTCCCAGTTGCCTCGCTGTCCCGCGGCAATCTTGAGCGTGTCCTGCGCATGCGCGCTCTGCAGCGCAAAACCCAGCGCCAAGGCCGCCAGGGCGGCGTGGACAGCCGTGCACTTCCCCATCGATTCCTCCTGGCATCGCCGCGCGCGAAGCATGCGGACGTCTCGTAAGCGACAGGCAGTGTCGCGTGCCGTCGGGAATGCGTCAAGCGGCCGCGCTCGAGCCGGCTACGGTCGATGCGGACGATTCATGTTCCTGTACATCGGCCAGCGTTGTCCAGTTGGTGGTCTTGGGAACGATGCCTTCGAACGACCTGAGCTTCACGTGCGGGATATGTGTCGCGGACGTTCCGATCGCGGCGCCTCCATCGCGAACGACGCGCGCCGCTTCGAGCATGATCCGCCTGAATTCCACGATCGCCACGTCGCTCGCGCCAAGGCGTTCCCGCGAGCGGTCGGCAATGGGGCCCATGGTCTCCCACATCGCAATGTCCTGATTGGGAATGCCCTTGATCCCGGTATGATCGCCGAGCTTCATTGCACTTCGATCCTGCAGGTAGTTGTTGGATCGAACACGAATGCGGCGGAAGTCTCGATCCAGATCGACGCCGACCTGCGCACCGCAGAATTTGCGCCAAGCTTCCTGATCGATGCCTTCCTGGTCGCTCCATGCGATGAAGTAGAACATCGTGTTGACGTCGTCCATCGGAATGTTGAGGATGGAAAGCTTGTACATGTTGTTGGGCGGGATCAGGACGGTGAACGGCGCAACGAAGAGCGTGATGCGCAGGTAGTCATGCGTGCTGGCGTCCTTGATCGGCCGGCGAATCGCGACATAACGAAATCCGAAGTCGGTCGGCTGGACTTGCAATCGCGGCGCCTTGTCTGTCGAGGGACGCGGCCAGGCAGTGGCGGTGGCTTTGGCGCCGTCGACGCGGGCAGGCGGCATGTCGGTCGAATGCAGGCTCGAGCTGTGCGCGGAATCGATCGCGCCTTCGAGTACCTGGGCCCAGTTGCATCCGACGTGCATCTTGACCACGCTCGTTCGGATGTCGGGCGAGGGCGCCCATGCCGGCGGCTCGAATGCGCGGACTGTCTCCGGCGGCCCCATCCAGATCCACACGAATCCGCCCGATTCGCGGCTGGGAAACGCCTTATGACGCACCTTCTGGGCAAGGCAGCTCTCCCGTGGCTCGGAGGGCATGTCAAGGACGTTGCCGTCGACGTCGATCTTCCAGCCGTGATAGAGACAGCGCAGGCCGGCTTCTTCATTGCGGCCCAACGCGAGTGAGGCGCGGCGATGCGGGCAGTGTTCGTCGACTACGCCGAGCCGCCCGTCGCTGTCGCGAAACGCCACCAGATCCTCTCCCAGCAGCCGCACGCGAACAGGCGTACCGTCGGGTTCGGCGACTTCCTCGGACAGGCAGGCGGGGAGCCAATGCTGCCGCATCAGTTGGCCCATTGCCGCGTTGCCTTCGACGCGACATAGGAGGTCGTTTTCGTCCGCGTTCAGCATCTTCCCTCCGGGCTGCCCGGCTGCCCCCGTTGCCCGATATGGCGGGCGAGAATAATATTAGGTCCCTAAGCAAATGATACGCAATCCATCCCGCCGTGTCGAGCGCGGCCATCGCCCGAAGCGCAGGCTTCCGACTCGTTCGGACCGTGTGCACGCTGGTGGCCGTGGCAGGCCGGGAACCGCGAGGCGCACGTGACCCAGGCGCAAACGCAACCGCTCTCGCTCGTCGTCGAATCGACACGCGAGATTGCCCGCGGCATCCATAGCTTCGAGCTCGAAGACCCCGCCGGCGCGGAGTTGCCTGCGTTCACGGCAGGCGCGCATATCGGCCTACGCGTTCCCACTGGACGGATGCGCAAGTATTCGCTGTGCAACGATCCCGCGGAACGCGATCGCTATGTCATCGCGGTCAAGCGGGAGGAATCGGGAAGCGGCGGGTCGTCGAGCTTGATCGATCAAGTGACACCTGGCGACCACCTGGAATGCACGCCGCCGCGCAATGATTTTGCGCTATCCGATCGCGCGACGAGTTTCCTGTTCATCGCCGGCGGCATCGGCATCACGCCCATCCTGTCGATGGTCCGTCATCTCAAGTCGACGGCAAGCGCGCGATTCAAGTTGTACTATTGCACGAGGACCCCGGAGGACACGCCGTTCCGCGAGGAGCTAACGGGACCTGATTATCGCGGGCGGGTGGTCATTCATCACGACGACGGCGATCCCGAACGCTTGCTCGACCTCTGGCCGCTGCTCGAGAGGCCCACGGGCGCGCACGTCTACTGCTGCGGTCCCCGGTCGATGCTCGAGGCGGTGCGGGACATGACCGGGCATTGGTCGTCGGGGAGAGTGCATTTCGAAAGCTTTGACGACGCTGCGGCTATGCGCACGCCGCGCGACCGTCCCTTGCGCGTGCGTCTCGCGCGTACGGGCGGTGTGGTAGACGTCCCTGCAGACCAGTCGATCCTGGAAGCCTTGCGTGCCGCGGGGCTCGTCGTTCCAAGCTCCTGCGAAAGCGGCACCTGCGGCACCTGTCGCACAGGACTGGTGGACGGACAGCCCGATCACCGGGATCTGGTGCTTTCAGACGCCGAACGCGAAAGCAATATCATGGTGTGCGTATCGCGAGCCTTGTCCGACGAGCTGGCGATCGATCGCTGAGGCACATGGAGGAGCGCAAGCTTCGTATGGGCGTCGCCGGTCTTGGCCGGGCGTTCACGCTGATGCTGCCGACGTTCGCGGCGGACCCTCGCGTTGAGCTGGTCGCGGCCGCAGACCCGCGGGTCGAGGCCACGCAACGCTTTGCCGCGGATTTTGGCGGCCGGGTCTACGCGTCGGTGGCGGAGCTTTGCCGCGATGCCGACGTCGAGGCCGTTTATGTCGCCACGCCGCATCAGCTGCACGCCGAGCACGTCATCCTCGCCCTGGAGCGGCGCAAGCACGTCCTGGTGGAAAAACCGATGGCGCTGACGCTGGCGGAATGCGAACAGATGATCGCCGCGGCGGATCGCGCCGGCGCCCGATTGATCGTCGGCCACAGCCACAGCTTCGATCGGCCGATACGGCGAACCCGGGAAATCATCGAGCAGGGTAATCTCGGTCGAGTGCGGATGATCAGCGCCCAGTATTTCACCGACTTCATGTATCGTCCGCGGCGGCCCGAGGAGCTTGTGTCCGAGCACGGCGGGGGCGTCGTCTTCAGCCAGGCCGCGCACCAGGTCGATATCGTTCGTTTGCTCGCCGGCGGCGTTGTGACTCGCGTGCGTGCCGTCACCGGCGCGTGGGACGAGTCACGTCCGAGCGAAGGTGCATACGTCGCGCTGCTGACCTTCGATGGCGGTGCATTCGCATCGCTCGTCTATAGCGGATACGCGCACTTCGACGGCGACGAATTCTGCGGTGGCTTAAGCGAGCTCGGCACCGCCAAGCAGGCGGGTCATTACGGAACCGCGCGCCGGAACCTGCGACGCGCATCGAGCGCAGCCGAAGAGACCGCGCTCAAGAACGCGCGAAACTATGGCGGTCGCGACTACGTCCCTCAGTCCGCACACGCCGCGGGCCAGTCCGCCGAGCGCACGG
>VBCZ01000076.1:1321-2666 GCA_005889025.1 Betaproteobacteria bacterium | reverse complement strand
CAATCGCTCACCCATCTTTGGCGCGTCCCGCTTGCCGCGATCGTTCAACGGCCGGTCTTTGTCGGGCATCGCAGGGTCATCTCGCCTCGACTTCGCGTGGCGAATGAGAAATAGTGTTTTCATGCCACATCCCAAATGGGTGAATGACTCCGAATGTTATGCCAGGCGGGGTGTCAGTGGCGAAATCGTAGTCAAGCGCGATCGGGTTCTGAAACAGGCACCGGCAGTGCTGCTGCCAACCGCACTGAGCCAGCGCAGCGGGAGCGGGGCAGGGTGCGCCGGCGCGTTTGGCGGGTGCGACGCCGGCGAGCCCACGATGAACCCGGGCGGCGTTGTTATAATCCCGGAACTCTTCCAGTTTCCGGTCCAGATCCGTAGCGTTCCAGAAGAAGGTCTGATCGAGGTACTCGCGCCGGATCGTGCCGATCAGGCGTTCCACAAACGGATGTGAGACCGGCGCGTAAGGAACCGCCTTGATCTTCTCGATCTCGAGGATGCGCAGGTTGGCGAGCGGTGGAAGCCGAACAGCGGGTCGTGATCGATGCTGGTGCGTCTTGGTGATCGCTGTCTGGCGATGGCACGGTTGAACATCCGGCATACGAGACACCATCCTATTGGACCAGGTTCGACGCCGAAACCGATGAGTCATCGCGTAAAGGCGCAGCGTTGCCGGCTTGATTGGTGCTCGAGTACCAAGGACTCGGCGACGCCGCGGATGCCGCCAGGGCGAAAGTGCTTCGGGAGGGTGGCTAGCAGGTGAATGGCGAGGATGAGGAGATCGCGCACGCTGCGAACCGCACCATGGCCGTCGGCGCGCACGCGCGGGCGAATTGCGTCACAGCATGAATTCGCCACCGACAGGCCAGGTCACAACAGCTCGGCCGCAACGACACGCGATGAAGCCGCGCGTGGTTTGAAGCGATCACTGGGCTATGTGAGCACGCTCTAGATCAATGGACCCAGAAACCCCATGAGCTACAGACACATTCTTGCGCTTCTCGGCGCAGTTCTGATAACGCTGGGAATGGTCGAACGGGGCTGGGCGTTGCTCGCTGTCTGGCGAGGCTGTGATTTTCTCGCGCTTGCTATCGCTCACGGCCTCGGCGCCCATCGGGTGTTCGGGAAGCGGGCGGACGGCTCTCTGCCGTTGTGGAGTTGGCTTGTCTTCCTTCCGCTGCTCACCTATACGTCAGCGGTCTGGCGTTTGCGTCGCGTCCTTGAGCGTGAGCCGGCACGCAACGAGGTCACCGAGCGGCTTGTCGTTGGTCGGCGTCTGCTGGCTTCGGAGCTTGACGGGGGATTCGACAATTACGTCGACCTCACCGCGGAGTTGGCCGAGCCTTCG
>VBCZ01000076.1:0-1304 GCA_005889025.1 Betaproteobacteria bacterium | reverse complement strand
TCGTTCATTTCCTATCCTTAACGACGCGGCACCGACACCCGAGGCGTTGCGCGTGGCGGTTCAAAGCCTAAGTCCCGGCCGCACATTCATTCACTGCGCGCACGGATACGGCAGGTCGGGATTGTTTTCGTTGGCGGTGTTGCTCTCGTCGGGAGACGCGCGTAGCGTCGAGGATGGTTTGCAAATGCTCAAGACGGCACGTCCGGGTATTCGCCTGAACCGCGAGCAGCTCAAGTGCATTCAACTGTATGCGGACTTATAAGACGCCCGAAATTACCAGAGGGACGCGATGAACAGCGCGAAACGCGAGAAGGCTGTCCGGCTGGCGATCGCAGGTATAGGGAACTGTGCATCCAGCCTGATCGAAGGAATTTCATATTACCGCGAGCACGCCGAAGACGAGCGGGGATTGCTCTTCCCGATCCTGGGCGGGTATTCCGTCAGAGATATCGATATCGTTGCGGCGTTTGATATTTCCAGGGAGAAAGTGGGCCACCCGCTCAGTCAGGCGATTCTCCAGCCGCCGAATAACTTTGTTCGTATTCCCGGGGAAATGAAAGTCGATGATCGTATCGTTGTGCAGCGCGGCCCCACCCTGGACGGTAACCCGCCACACTTGGCACTTCTCGTACCCGAATCTTCCGCCCCAGCGGTCGATGTCGCCGCGGTTCTACGGGCGAGCCACGCCGACGTCATGTTGAATTTGCTTCCCACGGGCAGCGTGGAAGCCACCGCCTATTACGCCCAGTGTGCGCTGGAGGCGGGGTGCTCCTTCGTGAACTGCATCCCGACCATAGTCGCGCAACGACCCGAGATTCAAGAGCAGTTCCGGCAGAAGAAGCTGATCATCCTGGGAGATGACATCAAGAGTCAGCTTGGAACCACCATCCTGCACCGTACGCTCCTGCAGATGGTGCAACTGCGCGGGGCCAAACTGGTAAAGACATCGCAGGTCAACATTGGAGGCAATACGGATTTTGCCAATTTCGTCTACCGGGCCGAGACCAAGCTTGTTTCCAAGCGCAAATCGATGGCCGGGTTGCTGGGTGAGGCAGCGTTTCACGTCGGGCATCATTACGACGCCACCAAAGGTCCGCTCAAAAACGCGTTCATCGACATCGATGCAAGCGTGTTTGGCGGCTCGGCTGTGAAGATCTCGGTCAAGTTGGAGAGCGATGACAAGCCCAACAGCGCCGGTTCGGTGGTGGACCTGGTCCGCTTGGCGAAAGCCGCAGTGGATGCCGGCAGGGGAGGCATCATCGCGGAAGCTTGCGCTTTTTACATGAAATCATCACCGGTGGAAA
>VBCZ01000423.1 GCA_005889025.1 Betaproteobacteria bacterium | reverse complement strand
GAAGAAGAGCAGGCCGCCAAGAACACCTTTGCCTGCCAGCTGGTCGGTGAGCGCCTTATCGTCCGTTTCGAATCGGGCGAAGCGCGGATGCTCACCGCCACGGGAGAGAAAATCACTCTCTACCAGATTCCATCCACATCGGGCGGCATGCGCTACAGCAATGGCAACGTGGAGCTTCGGGGCAAGGGCATGGATCTCACCCTTACCGAAAATGGCGCTTCGACCCCGCTCGAGGGCTGTCAACAGTACACGCCGCCCAAGCCCTAGAGTGCGCTGCCGGAAGGATCGCCACGACAACCGCAGGACACTTCAGCATGGAAATGAAACGGCTGTCGGGAGGCAACCTGCGTGCCGCGGGATACGACGAAAAAAATCGTGTGTTGCGTGTCGAACTGACCACGGGGACGTTCGAATACGCCGGCGTTACGGCTGAAACCTGGCGCCGATTCTCCGGCGCCTCATCGCCGTGGAGCTTCTTTCGCGACAACGTCGAGGAAGACTATCCCGCCAAGCGCGTGCGCTAGACGGTTAGTATCGGCTCGAAGTCCGAGGGCGACCCCGGTGCGCAGCACCGGGATAGGACACCCGGACGGCCGAGCGGAGCGGCGCACGAAGTAAGCGGCGCGAGCCGCGCGGCGAGCCCTCGGCGGCTCATGCGCCATCGCGAGCGGGGGAGAAGCCCGCCCGCGATATGACACGACCAGCTTATCGCACGCTCAGACGCTTTCCCGCGGGCTGGGTTTTTTTCGCCAGCCTCAACTCGAGCACGCCTTTGTCGTACTTGGCCTCGCTTGCCGCCTCATCCACCTCGGTCGGCAGCGTAAAGCTACGATACAGGGCGCCGTAGTAGCGCTCGCTGCGCAGCGTTCGCTGCCCGTCCTTGAGCTCCTTTTCGCGTTTCGCGTCCGCACCCAGCGTCACCTGGTTGCCTTCGATGGTGACCTGGATTTCGTCCTTGTTGACTCCGGGGATTTCGGCGTGGACGATGTACGTCTTGTCGTCCTCGGTGACGTCCATCTTGATCGCGGCCGGTCCCTGGCGGCCCGCGCTCTCGACCCGAACAGGTCTGAAAAAGCCGCGGAACAGCTCATCCACCGGGTCTGTAAAGGGATCATAAGTGCTCAGGTTAGCCATAATTTCTCCTTTGGGGTCGTGGGAAATCGGGACCCTGCCCGGCGGATCCGCCTGCGGCCGCGTCCCTTGCTCAGTCAATCTGCGTGCGACGTTCCGGGGTTTCAAGCCCCTCGATGACGATTGTCCCGGAAGGTCGCCATGACCGCCCTTTCAGCCGCCGAACGGGAGGCGCTGGGCGAACGTTTAGGCAACCGGCGGCAGACGCTGCGCGCCGAGATTCAGACGCAGCTTGCCAACAGCGATGACCCGCGGGTCGTGGGGCTCAAAAACGAGCTCGCCGCCACGGAAGACTGGGTGCTGGCCGACATTCTTGGCGACCTGGACATCGCGATGGTGACTCGCGACATTCAGGAGTTGCAGGAGATCGAAGCTGCCCTGGCACGCATTGAGGACGGAAGCTACGGGACCTGCCGCGACTGCGGTGAGCCGATCGGCTGGCCGCGGCTCAACGCCCAGCCAACGGCGATGCGCTGCATTGCCTGCCAGGGAGCGTTCGAAACCGCGCGCGGCAAACCGGGACCGCCGACGCTTTAGACCGCAAGCGGCCGGGGAGATCCGCTCCCGCCTAAGATGCGCGCCGCCGCTCCCGCCGTGCGGCACGCGGCGCGACGTAGCGCTTGACCCAGCCGAAGAACTCGCGATACCACAGCCGCGAATTCTGCGGCTTCAAGATCCAATGGTTCTCGTCCGGAAAGTACGCGAGGCGGGCGGGTACGTTCCTGGCCCACAGCGTGTTGTAGTACTACAGGGCCTGCGTCGCGGGCACGCGGTAATCGAGCTCGCCGTGGATCACCAGCGTGGGCGTCTTGAAGCGTCTGGCGTAATTATGCGGCGACTGCTTCATCACCCGCGCCGGGTTGTCCCAGTGGAAGGCGCCCAACTCCTTGGCGAAAAAAAGATAGCCGTCGGTGGCCATCATGCTGGCCCAGTCGTAGCACCCGGAGTGGCAGACGAAGGTCTTGTAGCGGTCGGTATGACCGTTCATGAACGCCACCATGAACCCGCCATAGCTTCCGCCGCTGGCGACAAGACGATCGCGGTCGATATAACCCTGTCGCAGCATGAAGTCCGTCGCGGCCTCGGTGTCGGCCAATTCCTTGGCGCCATAGTTGCCGGTGATGGTCTCCAGCCATGCCTGCCCGAATCCGGAGGAACCGTGATAGTTGACGCCGACCACGACATAGCCGTGCGCCGCGAACGCCTGTGTGTTCCAGCGGAAATGCCAGCCATCGGTGTGCGCGGCATGCGGTCCGCCATGGATCGAGTGCAGAAGGGGCCATTTCTTTTTCGGATCGAAGTTCGGCGGATAGATCACCCATACTTGCACCGGCTCGCCATTCCATCCCTTGACCGTGAATTCGCGCGTCGCGCCCATTGCCGCGCGCGCAAGCAATGCCCGATTGGGCGACTCGAGTGCGCGCTCGTCGCGCCCGGTCGGCGAGATTGCAAATAATGCCGGCGGATACGACAGGCTCGCGCGATCGAACACGATGCGCTTGCCGTCGCGCGACACCGCAAAACCACTGACCACGCCGCCCGCCGCGACCGGCGACGGCATTGGGTCGCGCAGAGACAGATGAAACAAACCCTGCCGCCCGCGATCTTCGATGAGCATGTAAAGCGCAGCGCTGTCCGGTGCCCAGGCGAGCCGCGTCGTCGCGCGATCGAGCCTCGGCGCCAACCGCCGGGTGCGATTGCTTCTGCGCTCAAAAAGCGTGAGCCGGCCCTGATCGTTGAACGCACGCTTGATGTTATAGGAGTGCCAGGCAATGTGGCGCCCGTCCGGTGCATAGCGCGGGTGCTCGTCGGAAAAGCCGCTGCCTGCGGTGAGCACGCGGCGGCGGCGGCTCGTGAGGTTGAGTACGACGATGTCGGCGGAATTCATCAACTGCGGTTGCGGCGCCAGGTCGACGGTGAGAGCCAGCTCCTTCCCGTCGGGACTGACGTCGTAGTGGTCGGCGCTCGGCTCCCACGGCTGCAGCGCGAGTCCCGTTCCTGCGAGAAGATCGTCAACGCGCTCCGTGGCGACGTCGACCGCGTGCACGTGCGGCTCGCGTCCATCGACGATCCAGTGGTCCCAGAATCGATATTCCTTGCGTTCGGTGAGATACGCCTTGACCTTCGACTCCTTGCGCTCTTTCTTGCGTTTGGTCTGCGCTTTGTCGCTTTTCAGGTCAGGCCACACCCAGGACACGAAAGCGATGCGCTTCCCGTCCGGAAACCAGCGCAGAGCGGATGCGCCCGTGCCAAGCGCGGTGAGTCTTCGCGCTTCTCCGCCGTCCGGCGCGATGACATAGATCTGCGCATCTTCGTCCGATCCATCTGCCGTCGGGCGACCAGTGCGGCTCCGAATCCTTATCGCCGGCAGTCAACCGTCGCGCTTTGCCTCCGTCCATGGGATAGAGCCACAATTCGGTGCGGCCTTCGTTCTTGTCCATGTCGAAGGCAGTCACTGATGCACACGCGAAGCGACCGTCGGCAGACAGGGTCGGTGAGCCTACGCGCTTGATCGACCAAAGGTCCTCGACGGTGAGCGGATGTTTTTTTTGTGGCATTGACGATCCTGTAAAAGAATTCATGGACGCGTACGCCGCACGGCGCGCACGATGCGCGCGATTGTACCGGCACGCCGGCGCAAGCAGTTAGTGCGATGCGGTAGAATTATGGTTTTCGTCAATGCAAGTGGTAGCTCCTCCTCGGACGTTGAACCGGCGTCCCGCGGCACGACTATCACAACAGTGACGGGACGAGCGCGTCCCGCCGGTTAACGTCCCTGTTAACGTCTTTATACGAAATTCGCACGCGGCCCGCGCCTTAGCGTCCATTTTGCGGCCCGCCCGTCAACGTCGTCTGGATACAATCCATGCCCGGGACCGCGTCGTCGGTTGTTCCCTCGAAAGGATCATGATGAATTACCGCCGGCTGGGCGCGTCGGGCCTGAAGCTGAGCGAGCTCTCCTTCGGCTCGTGGATCAGCTACGGCGCGCAGCTCGGTGACGATACCGCGCGCGAATGCATGGCTGCCGCCTATGATGCGGGCGTCAACTTCTTCGATAACGCCGAGGTCTACGCCAAGGGAAAGTCCGAGAACATCATGGGCAACGTGCTCAAGAAGCTCGGCTGGCGTCGTGCATCGTACGTCGTTTCGACCAAGTTCTTCTGGGGGCTCGCCGATGGCCCCAACGAAAAGAACACCCTCAACCGCAAGTATCTGATGCAAGCCATCGACGGATCGCTTGCGCGCCTGCAGCTCGACTACGTCGATCTCGTCTACTGCCATCGCCCCGACCCCGACACGCCGATCGAGGAGACCGTGTGGGCCATGCACGACATGATCCGCGCGGGCAAGGCGTATTACTGGGGGACGTCGGAGTGGAGCGCGGCGGAGATCATGGCGGCGTGGCAGATCGCCGAGCGCCATCACCTCGCCAAGCCCGTGACGGAGCAGCCGCAGTACAACCTGCTGCATCGCGAGCGCGTCGAGCGCGAATACGCGCGGCTGTATCGCGACATCGGCATCGGCGCGACGGTTTGGAGCCCACTCGCTTCGGGCTTGCTCACCGGGAAATACAACGACGGCGTGCCGTCGGGCTCACGCGCAGCGCTGAAGGGCTACGAGTGGCTGGCGGAGCGCATCCTCGACCCCGCGAAGATCGCGCAAGTCCGCTTGCTCGCACCTATCGCGCGGGAGATCGGATGCACGATGGCGCAGCTGTCGCTCGCGTGGTGTCTCAAGAACCCCAACGTCAGCAGCGTCATCACCGGTGCAAGCCGGCCGGAGCAGGTTACCGAGAACATGAAGGCCCTCGACGTCGTTACCAAGCTCGATGCGGGCGTCATGGCCAGAATTGACGCCATCGTCGGCGCCCTCGCCTGAGGGCGTATGCCTGATCGACGAATGCATCACCTGCATCTCGGCGTTTGCCCCGCATGAGCAATCCGCTTGAAAGCTGGACGGAGGAGCAGCGCTCGGCCTTCCTCTACCGCGTCTGCGCCGACGCCGAGGCGGGCACGGCACGCGCCGATCTGTTCGCGCGCCTCGCGGGCGAAGCCGAGGCGCAGGCGGCGATCTGGCGGGCTCAGCTCACCGCGAGCGGGAAACGCGCTCCGCCGCCGTTCGTGCCGGACCTGCGCACTCGTCTGGTCGCGCGGCTGGTAAGGCTCTTCGGCCCGGGTCGTTTGCGGGGCGTCCTTGCCGCGATGAAAGTGCGCGGCATGGCGATCTATACCAAGGGTGAGCCCGGCGGACACGTCGTCCCGGTGGCCGGCGGGCTCGAGCGTCGGCATCGCGGACTGGGTGGTGGCGGCAACCTGCGCGCCGCGGTGTTCGGCATCAACGACGGCCTGGTGTCGAACGCGAGTCTTATTTTTGGCGTCGCGGGGGCGAACCCCGATGCCGCGGTCGTGCTGCTCTCGGGCGTTGCGGGCCTCACCGCGGGTGCGTTTGCCATGGCCGCAGGTGAATTCGTCTCAGTCCGATCACAGCGGGAATTGTTCGAATATCAGATCGGGCTCGAACGCGACGAGCTTGCCGAGTACCCCGATGCCGAGGCGCAGGAGCTCGCGCTCATCTATCGCGCCAAGGGTCTTTCCGAAGTGGAGGCGAAGCGGCTCGCCAGGAAGATCGTCTCGGATCCCGAGCATGCGCTGGACACCCTGGCGCGCGAGGAGCTCGGCTTGAACCCGGACGAGCTGGGGTCGCCGTGGGGTGCCGCAGTCTCTTCGTTTCTTTCATTTGCGGTCGGCGCGGCGATTCCGCTTTCACCTTTCGTGATCGGCGCCGGCGCCCGCGCGCTCCCGATCACGGCGATGCTGACTGCGCTGGCGTTGTTCGCGGTCGGCGCCACGCTATCGCTGTTCACCGGTCGCGGCGCACTTTTTTCCGGGGCGCGCATGTTGCTTCTCGGCGGCTTTGCGGCGGCCGTGACGTTCGGCGTGGGCAAGCTTTTCGGCGTCAGCATCAGTTGACCTGGGACATGGCGGTCCCGCGTGTCAGACTGCGCCCCGGCCGCGACAAATCGCTCAGGCAGCATCACCCGTGGATTTTTTCCGGCGCGATCGCCGACGTAGTCGCGCTCGCGTCTGGAGCTTTGATCCGGCCGCCCGCATCGACGACGCGTTTTTCGCGCAGCGCATCGCTGGCGCGGTACGCTTGCGCAACCGCATGCTGGACGCTGCGCACACGGGCTGCAGGCTCGTTCACGGTGAATCGGACGGCCTGCCGGGAATGATCGCGGACCGATACGGCGATGTTCTTGTCGTCTCGTTTCTTTCGATCGGCGCCGAGGCGTGGCGCGAGACCGTCGTCACAGCGCTCATGGAGGCCACGCAGTGCAGCGTGGTCTACGAGCGTTCGGACGCGGAAGTCCGCGCACTGGAAGGCCTGACGCCGCGGACCGGCCCGCTCGCCGGCTCGCTTCCCGAGCCGGCTTGGCTCGTCGAAGACGGATTGAGCTATCGCGTCGACATAGCACATGGACAAAAGACAGGCTTCTACCTCGACCAGCGCGACAACCGCCGCCGGACGCGCGAGCTCGCGCGTACCCGTGACGTGCTCAATTGTTTTTGCTATTCCGGCGCATTCAGTGTC
>VBCZ01000075.1 GCA_005889025.1 Betaproteobacteria bacterium | reverse complement strand
CCGACGGCGGTGCAGTCGTGCCTGTCGGCGTGACCGTGGTTGTCGTGACGCCTCCGAGGAGCGAATACTTGACCTTGCTGCCGCTGCAACCGGTCGCGGTCGTCGGCGTGCCACAGCTGCAGGCATCGTAGCTCGATCCGCAGGTGCCCGCGTTCGCCGTGCTGCAGCTACTCAGTCCGGCGCCGTTGTTGTTGTAGCACGCGGAGGAGTTGCCCAGGTTCGTGTAGGCAGTCGATGTCGTGGTCGTCAGCACCGGCATCCAGATCTGCGTCGAGCTCCCGCCGACGCCTTCCAGGAAGGTCTTCATGTTCTCGCTCGGCGACGTATCGGTGTTCGGAAAACCATTGCCGATGAAGATGATGTAGTTCTTGCCCCCGCAGACGTCGCCAGCCGCGGTGGGCGGCGCGTACACGGTATAGGTTCCATTGGTGTAACCGAGGAGGTCCGGCCGGTTGAATGTGCTGGCCGGGGTGGCGAACACGGCCGGCCCGAAGTGGGTTGCATTCTGTGGTGCGCCAGCGACGTTGTCCGTGGCGTGCGCGGGGCTGGTGTAGCCACCGAAATACTTGAAGGCGTCGAATAGCGCCATGCTGTAGCTGGCATTCGACGCTGCCTTGTTCAGCGGGCTGGCGAAGTTAGTAAGGATATTGTTGAGCTCACCGAGCAGAGCGTTCCGGCCGTTCGCGTCCATCTTCTGCATCGCAAAGCGAATGTAGCCGGCGCTGCAGCAGTTTCCGCTACCGTTCTGGTTGAACAGCATCAAGCCGACATTGATATTGTCCCTAAGCGAGGGAATGACCGCTATGAGCGCCTCAAGCTCGGCCTGGCCTTGGTATTCGCCGCCCGGCCAGTGTTGAGCGTTGTCCGCCCAGTTGGAGGTGTTGTCGATGATGACGAGCACATTGGCGCCGCCGCCGCCGGACGACCCCACGAAGATGTCGATATCCTCCGCCTGTGTCGACAGCGGAAGGACCAGTGCGAAGGCGGCGGCCAGGAGAAGAGGCCAGTTTCGTTTGAGGTGTTCAACCTTCACTACAGCAATCCTTTGAGCAGGGTTACGGGCATGAGGTAGCGACTTCGTTCTTGCTGACGCGCCTGGCAATGCCCTGACTCACGACTGCGGTCGGGCCCTGACTGGCGGCGGAGGTCCCATTCGGAGCGAGATTCTGCGCGACGGCGCGGATGTCCCAGACGCTGTTGGCGCAGTTCGAGTCGTCGACTGGGCAGCCCTGACCGAAGCACTGCGGCGTTGCCGTTTTGCAGATATCGCCGGGCGGGAGGCTGATGTTGGCGATAACCTGAGCCTTGACGCAGCTTGGCGCCGGAGTGATCTGCACCACCACGTCGTCGGTGCCGTCACCGTTGACGTCGTAGCACAGCGTGTTAGCAGGCCAACCCCGGCATGGCGTTGGAAAGATCGAGGCCGGGTTGGACGTCAGCAATGGCGAGGCGACTGCGGCCTCGATCGTTTGCTGGGCGGCGCCCAGCGCGTCGCTGCGTTGCTGCGCATTGCCGACGATCTCGAGATTGTTGCGGCCAAGATGGAAGCTCGCGAGCACCAGCAGCGTAATCAGCACGAGCATGATCATCCCGACAACCAGCGTGATGCCGCGTTGGGAACATCGAGCGGCGACCTTGTGACGGTGCCGGATCATGTTGTTTCTCTCCGTCCGGCAGGGTTGTGCATGCGTATCGTCTCGGTATAGCCATGCCGCTTGAAGCCGTCGCTGAACGGTCCGACGACGAGTTGTGTGTCATCCGCCTGCAGCCCGAGCGGATACGTTTTCGTGTCCGTATACCCCGGACTTGCGCTGGTCGACCGAGAAAGCAGATGGACCTTCGCCGTTACCGCGTTGAGCCAGTTGGCGATGTAGCACGGATCCGCGGCGCAGCCGTTGTACGTTCCTGGGTCGGCGCTGACGGCGTCCGGCATGCTGTCGCCGTCCGTATCGAGCCCATATTCGAGCTGCAGGTTCTCGATACCCTCGACCAGCGGAACGATCGAGAACGCACCATTCGCGCCAAGCTCGGCCCGCTTGAGGGTGGGAATGCCGTCGCCCGGATCGTTGTTGTTGGCGATGAAGTAGATGTGCATTACATAAGACCGCAAGCTCGCCACTGTCGTGCAATCGTGTTTGTGCAACGGAAACGCCGGCGGCCCCGACGCCGGCATCGCGGCGACAACCGCGGGATTCGCGACCTCGTCGTTGCACAGCGTCGACTGAAGGTAGATCTGGCCCGTCGCAGCGGGATCGCAGTTAGTGTCGCCGGCGATGCAGGTGGCGGTCCGCCGAATCGCGACCACCGATGCAGGATGGCTTGGCGGCGCCGGCCGCATAGCCTTGGATGTGCATGAGTACCATGCTTCTCATGTCCACCACGCTGGTCGAGCAAGGGTCGGGGCTGGTCGTGGGTGGCCCAATGTCGTTCGGATCGAGCTCGCCGAAGTAGCCTGCATTGACGATATCGTCGGCAAGCAGCTGGATGGCGAAACGGCCGTTTTCGATCTGTCGCCCGGTTCGCTCCATGTCGCGACGATTGTTGCTCACGTTCACGAATACCGTGGTCACGACCGCGAGCACCAGCAGCCCGAGCGTGATGCCGACCATCATCTCGATCAATGTGAATCCGCGCGACGCGCGTGTTCGCATGCGTCCGCGTACTGGCGAGTTGGCTGTCATGGACCAAGAGCGGCGATGGAAACAACCTTGACGACCGCACGGCGGAGCGCGTCGTTGCCGTAGAGCGACTGGGCGCAACCGACGTCGCCGCCAGGCGCGACGGTCGGGCTCAGGCCCTGCCAGGTCACGGTGAGGCGATAGCTTGGCGGGACCGCTCCTGCGACTGCCTCGATACAGCCGCGCCCGCCAATCATCGCGCCGACGGCTGCGCCGCTTGAGAGCTCCGTATTCCCCTTGAGAGCGTTGCTCCATTCGCACGTGTCGCGCGCCACGCCCAGTGCGGTGCTAGAACAGTCGGTTGGTTGCGTATCGCCCGTTCCCCTTGGGCTCGTGGTGACATACGTCGGCGCGACACCGCGATGCGCGCTCAAACGCGCCGCCATGTCGTTCACAAGAACCAGCGCCTGCGAGCGTGCGTACGATTCCACTTCGACCGTCTGCAGCTTGGCGTGCAGATTTGCGAGGCCGAGAATGCCGAACGCGAGAATGACGATCGTGATGAGCGCCTCGAGCAAGCTCACGCCGCGCTCGCGATTGACTTTGGAGAGCGAACGGGCATTCATGAACACGCGCCGCTGGTGATAACCGGCTCGCCACTCAAGTTGACCTGCACGCAGCGCTTGGTGGCGGTCTGTGTGGCGGAGACCGAGAACTTGGGCTTTGTGATGCCAGCGACCCGGCCGGAGCTTCGATATGTCACCACCCCCGGATCGCTGATGGAGATATCGTTCGTCGCCGCGTGCGTATCGATATTCGTTCCACCGGCGGCGACGGCCCAGCCGGCGGCCCATGCGCCGGCGGCCGAAAGCGTGACGTCAGTGTTTTGCTTGATGGCTGGCTGCGCGCACGCAACAATGACGTGAACAGGTCCGTTGCCGCAATCTGCACGCGCTGGCTTGCGATAAGCTCGTTGAACGAAGGCACCGCAATCATGGCGAACACCACCAGGACTGCGACGACTGTAAGCAGCTCGACAAGCGTGAAGCCGCGGGCACGCGTGGCGTTGCGCGGCAACACGCTTACGGTGTTCCGACGCGAAAGGCGATCAGCTGGCATTGGTTACCACTTGTCCGGGGGGGTTTTCGTGCCTTGGTTATCGATCGACAGGTTGCCGTCCGCGACCTGTGCACCGATTGCCGTCGCCGTAATCGCGAAAGCGGGCGGCGACACGGCGGGCACTGCGATACCGATGGTGTAATACGACGCGACATCCGACGGTGTCGCCGCGCCAAGCGCCGCTTCTGTAGACGCGTACGCGCGAGCATCGAGCAGATACTGCCCTTCGCGCTGCGCCAGGTCCATCATGTACGACTGCGCCGCGGCGCGATGTCCCTTCCTGATTTGTGCCTGGTAGCTCGGTAGCGCGATCGCTGCCAGGATCGCGACGATCGCGATGGCGATGAGCACCTCGATCAGCGTAAAGCCCGCCAACCGCGCGGGGCAGGGTTTGGGCACGAGCCCATGCATGCGTTTTCCTAATGTTGAACTTACGGTGCGGGTGTACGTGCTGTCGTGAATGAAGTGGTCAAGCACTTGGGTATGTCTCAAGTCGTTAAAATGTGGTCCACAATCCGGATGCCGAACCGGGCTCGGTTGGACCGCATGCATTGCTTCGCCTGCATACTCTTAGGCAGCAAGTCTCGGGCCAGTGTAATTTTTTCATTGAGTTACCAACTCACCGTCAGAAACCAT
>VBCZ01000074.1 GCA_005889025.1 Betaproteobacteria bacterium | reverse complement strand
TCAACCTGTCGGGCTTGCTAGGTTCCGTAGCTGGTTGCGTTCCGTTAAGAACTTTGCAAAGTCGTTCGAGCTTGGCGAGTATCGACTCCGCCATGGCCGTCCGCACGAAGGGTTCGGGGTGCTGGTTATGGGTGGTCCACGTAGGCATTGATTTGACGCTTGAGTTCAGTCACCGACTCGAAGGGCCCGCGGCGGATCGGTTACCAGTGCTTGGATTTGGACCTCGGTCCTAAACTGCTCGGCGTGGCCGCAAAAAAATAAAAAATGGGGCGACCGCGATCGCCCCAATTCCTATGCCCGGTGTTCGCCCGAAATGTGGCCC
>VBCZ01000425.1:4093-14534 GCA_005889025.1 Betaproteobacteria bacterium | reverse complement strand
ACGAAGATTTGTCGTTGCTGCAACGATGGTGGTTGCGGCTTTTCTGCTTCCCGGCTGCAGCAAAACCGATTCCGCTACCCTTATCGCATCGGCGAAATCGTACTTTGAAAAGGCCGACTACAACGCCGGGATCATCCAGCTGAAGACTGCGTTGCAAAAGGATCCGGGCAACGGGGAGGCAAGGTTCCTCCTCGGCAAGTCTCTACTCGCGACCGGCGATCCGGTGGCCGCGGAAACCGAGCTGCGCAAGGCAATGGAGCTCAAGTATCCGGCCAAGGAGGTATATCCGTCGTTGGCGCGCGCTCTGCTGATGGAGGGGGATTCCAAAAAGGTGCTGTCGGAGCTTGGCGCGGTCAAGCTTGACGACGCGGAAGGGCGCGCCGACCTGGCAAACTCGCTGGCGATTGCCAACCTGAGTCTCGGTGATACCAATGCTACGCGCGCATCGATCGACGCCGCGCTTGCCGAAAGCCCGTCCAATGCCCGGGCGCTGACGACCATGGCGCAGCTCAATGCGCTTGCCAACGATTTTCCCGGAGCCTACAAGAATCTCGATGCCGCGCTCGCAGCCGCCCCGAACGATACCGAGGCAATACTCTTCAAGGCTCAACTGCAGATCATCCAGGGGCAGCGCGACGAAGCGATCAAGACGCTCGAGGACGCGATCGCGGCGAACGGGCGCGTGATGAGTCTCCGGCTGGCCCTCGTTCCCCTGCTGGTGTCGGCGCGGCAACTGGACAAGGCTACGGCGCAGGTCGACGCAATGAAACAGATGGCGCCTACCCTAGTCGGCACATTGTACGCGGACGCGCTTGTTGCGTTCTCGCGCCGGAACCCGACATACGCTCGGGACCTGATCCAGAAAGTGCTCGTCGTCACGCCCGATAATCTGCGGGCTCTTTATCTGTCCGGAATCATCAATCTCGAGCTTGGATCATTCAACGCAGCCGAGGACTCGTTGCGTAAGGTCGTCGCGCAGGCGCCCGGCGCTGTTGACGCGAGGCGGATGCTCGCGCTGACTTATTTGCGCAGCGGGCGTACAGGACAGGCAATCGATGCCGCGGAGGCGGCGCTCCGCAGTGCGCCCGACGATATCGCGCTCTTGCGAACGGCGGGTGAGGCCTATCTGGCAGCCGGCAACCTGGCCAAGGCGGGCGAAGTCTATGAGCGCGCAAGCAAGCTCGACAAGGGCAGCGAGCAGACCAAGATGCGGCTCGCGCAGGTTCGGTTCGCGGCGGGCGATACAACACGTGCCATCGGGGATTTGCAGTCTTTGTCCGACGCCGATGCTTCGCATTACCAGGCGGACCTCGCGCTGATCACCGCACATCTTCGCAAGCGCGAGTTCGACAAAGCGCTAGCGGCGGCCAACGGGCTCGAAAAGAAGCAGCCCGGTAATCCGCTCACGTATAGAACCAAGGGGATGGTGTACGTAACGATGCGCGATTTCAAGAACGGCCGTGCGGCATTCGAAAAGGCGCTGCAAATCCAGCCGACTGATTTTGCGGCTGCGCACAGTCTCGCGCTGCTCGACGTGCAGGAGCGTCAGGAAGACAACGCCCGCAAGCGATACGAGCAAATGCTGGCAAAGGACCCGAAGAACGAAGACCTGCTGCTCGCCATGGTCGAGCTGCTGGCCATTACTCGTCATAGCCCGGATGAAGTAAAGGCGGCGATCGACCGGACAATTGCCGCCAACCCGAAGTCCGTCCGCCCGCGGCTGACGCTGATCAACTTCTATCGGCAGCAGTCCGACGAGAAAGCGGCACTCTCGGCTGCACAATCGGCCCAGGAAGCATTTCCGAACGATCCGCAGATTCTCGAAGCGCTCGGGTCAGTCCAGCTCACCAATTCTGCGAATCAGGCGCTCGACACGTTCAAACGCCTGGTTCAGCTTCAGGGTGAGAATCCGTCGACGCTCATGCGAGTCGCCGAGGCGCAATTGGTGCTGAAGAATTACAGCGCGGCGGTCGAGACACTTCACAAGATAGTTACAATGCAGCCCGATGGAACCCAGGCATGGGTACGGCTGGCGCAGGCGTACGTCGCCGCGGGCAACCCGGACAGCGCAATAACCGAGGCTCGCAAGCTGCAAAAGGATCGCGCCGATCGCGCGCTCGGCTTTGTGATCGAGGCTCAGGTGCTCGCCAACCAGAAGAAATGGGCAGAAGCTGCAGCGGTTTATCGCGAGGCGCTTGCCCGTCAGCCATTTCCGATCATCGCCGTCTACCGTTACATCGCATTGCAAAACGCGCGCAAGACGGATGAGGCGACTGCCATGGCGGACACGTGGATGCGGGAGCACCCGAAGGACACTACGTTGCGGGTGTTTCTGGCAGAGCAGAGCCTGCGCAAAAAAGACTATCGGGGCGCTGCCACGCAGTTTCGCACCGCACTGGAAATCGAGCCCGACAATCCTGTTATTCTGAACAACCTCGCGTGGGCGCTGATCGAAGTCGATGATCCAAAGTCCGCAGAAATTGCCGAGAAAGCGTACGTGCAGGCGCCAGGCAATCCCAACGTCATCGATACGCTGGGATGGGCGCTGGTTCAGACAGGCGATGCCAACAAGGGCCTGGAGCTGTTGCGCACCGCCTCCAATCTGGCGCCTGCCAACGAAGAGATCAGGCTTCATCTCGCCAGAGCACTGATCAAGACGCGCGATCCTGTCGGCGCGAAAAAGGAACTGGAGACCTTAGCCAAGACCGGCAAGAGCGGAACGATTCGCAGCGACGCTCAAAAGCTTTTGAGCAGCCTGTGACACCGCGGCGCGCTACCGCACGGCTGCGAAAGAACAGCAACTTCGCGAGTGACGCGGCGCGAGAGCAGCGATCTGCCGACATGGCGGCGACTCCGATCATCGCCGTTGTCGGGCTCGGCTATGTAGGGCTTCCCCTCGCTGTAGAGTTCGGGAAGAAATACTCGACGATCGGCTTCGATCTTTCGGCCGAAAAAGTCGCCGCGTATGGCCGGTATGTCGATCCCACGGGAGAAATGAGTGCGGAGGGCTTGCGAGCGGCCACCGGACTGCGAGTTTCCACCGATGCCGGCGAGCTACGCAACGCTGACTTCATCGTCGTAGCCGTCCCTACGCCTGTCGATGAAGCGCACCAACCAGACTTCGGGCCGCTTATCGGCGCGAGCGAGAGCGTTGGCGCCAATCTCAAACCCGGCGCAACCGTGGTCTTTGAATCGACCGTTTACCCCGGTGCGACCGAGGAGATTTGTGTCCCGGTGATCGAAGCGCATTCGGGAATGAAGTGGAAGCGCGATTTTTTCGTGGGCTATTCACCCGAGCGGATCAATCCCGGGGACCACGAGCACACGCTGACCCGGATCACCAAGATCGTGTCGGGAGACACGCCCGAAACGCTCGAGCGCGTCGCGTCCATGTACGAAAGCATCGTTACTGCGGGCGTCTATCGTGCAAGCAGCATTAGCGTTGCGGAAGCAGCCAAGGTCATCGAAAATACTCAGCGGGACCTCAATATCGCGCTCATGAACGAGCTCGCGCTGCTCTTTCATAAAATCGGGATCGACACGACGGAAGTGCTCGAAGCGGCGGGAACCAAGTGGAATTTCCTGCCATTCCGGCCGGGGCTTGTCGGCGGGCATTGCATCGGAGTCGATCCTTACTACCTGACGCACAAGGCGGACAAGCTCGGCTATCATCCCCAGGTCATCCTTGCAGGCCGCCGAATCAACGACGGAATGGGAAAATACGTCGCCGAGCAAACGATCAAGCAAATGCTCCAGGCAGGTACGCTCGTAAAGGGTGCGAATGTAACGGTGCTCGGGTTGACCTTCAAGGAAGACTGTGCGGACATCCGGAACTCGCGCGTCATCGATGTCATCCATGAGCTCGAATCCTACGGCCTGTCGGTGCATGTGCACGATCCGGTCGCCAATGCGACCGATGCCCGGCGCGAATATGGAGTCGAGCTCAAGGACTGGGATGCCCTCCCGCGATCGCATGCGATCGTGGCAGCCGTCGCGCACCGCGCTTTCAAGCAACGGCCGGCGGAGGACTACGTGGGCAAGCTCGAGCAGGGCGGTCTTTACGTCGACGTCAAATGCCAGGCGAATGCCGCGTTGCTTCGCGCGCGCGGTGTGAACGTGTGGAGACTGTGATGCCTGCCCGGCTGACCCGTGAAGCGGACATCCTGGCCAGGACGCAAGCGGGCTTGCGCGAGCGTCCATTGCGCTGGCTCGTTACCGGGAGCGCCGGTTTTATCGGTTCGCATCTGCTCGAGGCGCTGCTGCGTTTGGAACAGGAGGTTGTGAGTCTCGATAATTTCGCGACGGGGTACGTTCGCAATCTCGACGAGGTCCAACGCGCTGTCGGGGCGCAGGCATGGAAGCGCCACACCTTCCTCGAAGGCGATATCGTCGATGTCGACGTTTGCCGTCGGGCTTGTGAGGGGATCGATGTCGTGCTGCACCAGGCTGCACTGGGGTCGGTGCCTCGATCGCTCGAGGATCCGCTGCTTACGCATGCCGCCAACGCGACAGGATTTCTCAACATGCTCGTCGCCGCCCGCGACGCCGGTGTGCAACGCTTCGTCTACGCGGCATCGAGCTCGACCTACGGCGACCACCCGGGGCTGCCGAAGGTAGAGGATCATTCTTTCATACGGTATGCCCACGATCGGCCTGCGCTATTTCAACGTGTTCGGCTCGCGGCAGGATCCGCAAGGGGCATACGCCGCCGTGATTCCCCGCTGGATCGCAGCGATGCTGGCCGGTGAGCGCATTACAATCTATGGCGACGGCGAAACGACAAGGGACTTTTGCTACATCACGAATGTCGTCCAGGCCAATCGCCTTGCGGCGACGACGACCGACAAGGGCTCGATTGGGCAGGTCTACAATGTCGCCGTTGGCGATCGGATGTCCCTCAATGACTTGTATGCAATGTCGCGCGAGCTCATCGTGGAGCGCCATCCGGATCTGCGGATTCCGGCGCCTGTCTACGAAGCGTTCCGTCCTGGAGACGTCCGGCACTCGCAAGCCGACATCTCGAAGGCCGAACGGCGGCTTGGTTATCAGCCGGCGTATGACGTGCGTTCCGGATTGCGCGAAGCTCTACCTTGGTATGAAGCGTTCGCGGGAGCGCGCATCGGCGAGCGCCGGCCATTGGTGCAGGATGTCCGCGGTGTCGCCTGAAAACAAACATCGGCTTTCCCGGGCTGCCGCAACCGCGGCCGTGCTGGCGGCTGTTTCATTTTCGCTTCCGGCGCGCGCCGTTTCCGACTCGTCGAGTGCGACATCCGAACCGAGCGCGCCCGGAACCCTAGTAGCGCAGGCGTTGGCCTACGAGCACGGAGAAGGCGTGCCCAAGGATCAGCGCAAGGCAGCTCTGCTGTATTGCGAGGCCGCGCGCGCAGGCGATGTCGAAGCCATGGTCGGCCTGGGCTGGATGTACGCCAACGGGCGAGGGGTGGCACACAGCGACGCGATGGCTGCATTTCTGTTCGCGCGTGCCGCGGATGCCGGACACGCCTATGCGCGGGAAATGCAGAAGCACGTCGGGGACGACGTGGGCTCAGTGCCGGATTGCATGCGTCCAGCCGAGACGGATCCGCCTGTCGCGCTCATGGACGACAGCCCGGACCCGTTTGCGGACCTGTCCGCTGGCAAAAGGAAGATTGCCGATCTGGTGGTCAAGGCGGCACCCCAGTTTAAGGTCGACCCGCGGCTGGCGCTCGCGATCATTGCCACGGAGTCCAACTTCCAGCCGGAAGCACAATCGCCCAAGGATGCGCGCGGCCTCATGCAGCTCATGTCCGCCACCGCAGCTCGCTTCAAGGTCAGGAATCGCCTCGACATCAAGGACAACGTTCAGGGGGGGCTTGCTTACCTGCGTTGGCTGCTTGCGTATTATGAAGGTCGGGTCACGCTCACGGTCGCGGCGTATAACGCGGGCGAAGCGGCGGTCGACAAGTACAGCGGCGTGCCGCCGTATGCTGAAACGCGCGATTATGTTCGCCGCGTGCGCCGGCTGTTTCCGGACGAACGGCATTCGTTCGATCCGCGGGTTGCCGGGCCATCGCCCATCCTTGGTCGCTCCACCGCGGACAGCTCGAAGGGAGCCCCATGAGTCTCGGAAACCCTGGTCTTCGGCGCCGTTTCGCGACGGGGCTCGCGCTTGCTGTCGCCGTGTCGACCACCGGGCCCGTCCATGCCGATCGGGCAGAGACGATCGCGCGCGTCAAAGTCTCCGTGGTCGCGATCGGCACGGTTGAGCGTACTCGCACGCCGCCTTTCCAGTTTCTCGGCACCGGATTCGCGGTGGACGATGGGACGTTCATCGTGACGAACGCCCACGTCGTCTCGGGGCTGATCGATCCCGGGAAGATGGAGGTGCTGGCGATCCTTGTTCCCGGAGCCGCCAACGATGGCAAGGAGCAAGTTCGCGAAGCCAGACAGATTGCGGTGGACCCGGGATCGGATCTCGCCGTGCTCAAGATTTCCGGGCCCGGGCTGCGGGCGCTAAAAATTCGCACATCGGATGGCGTGAAGGAAGGGCAGGAGATTTTTTTCACCGGCTATCCCATCGGTGCTGTCCTGGGGCCGTTCCCCGCGACGCACCGTGGGATCATTTCTGCCATTACCCCGATCGCGATTCCACAGGGGAGGGCGGGCGACCTCGAAGCGCATACCATACGGCGCCTGGCGACGGGTGCCTTTCCCGTTTTTCAGCTCGATGCGACGGCCTATCCTGGGAATAGCGGCAGTCCCCTCTACGACCCGGACTCCGGCGACGTGCTGGGCGTCGTCAACATGGTGTTCGTGAAGGGAACCAAGGAAGCGATGCTCTCGCAGCCTTCGGGGATTACCTATGCGGTGCCGGCGAGCCGGCTGGTGGATCTTCTCAAGAAGGCACATTAACCCTCCGCCACTCGGGCGCTTGGTGCGGCGTTCCCGGACCGGAGCACGTGCGAATGAAGAAAGTAGTGCGCCGCGGAGCGACGCACTGCCATGGATTCTCCATTGATCGACCCTGTCTGGCTCAAGGCGCTAGCCAAGACCTTGCTGCTGCCGCCGACCGGGCTCCTGCTGATAGCGCTATTGGGACTTGCCCTTCGCAGGCGCTTTGCACGGATGGGAGGCGGGATGGCGTGGGCCGGCGTCGTCGGCCTGCTGTTGCTCTCCGTTCCCGCCGTTGCGGGTTTCATGGTTCGCTTTCTCGATGCATCGCCACCCTTCGAGCGCTCCCAGGCCTCGAATGCACAGGCAATCGTCATTCTGGGCGGCGGAACACGGCGCAAGGCGCCCGAGTATGGAGGCGATACGCTCGGCGCGCTGACGCTGGAACGCGTACGCTATGGCGCACGAGTTGCACGTCTCACCGGCCTGCCGATACTGGTGACCGGCGGCTCGCTGTCCGGTGGCGAGCCGGAGGCGAAACTGATGCGCGCGTCGTTGGAAAACGAATTCGCGACCCCTGTGCGCTGGATCGAGGACCGCTCACGCAACACCCACGAGAATGCGCTTCGCACGGCGGCCATCCTGCGCGCCGAGGGCATCGAGCGCGTCGTCCTCGTTGCGCACAGCTTCGACATGCTGCGCGCGAGGGCCGAGTTCGCGGCGGCGGGCCTCGCCACGGTCCCCGCGGCGACCGGGATTCCCGGCTCCGACCAGGACAGTTTTTTCGACTATCTCCCGAGCATCGCGGGATTGCGCGGCAGCTACTTCGCCCTGTACGAAATTCTTGCAAATCTGGTGCGTTGGCTCGCGCCGACAGGTTAGCAGCGGCGTCGCGGGCAACGCGGCGCAGGACGTTCCAACCCCGATTGTGTGCAAGTTTGCCACCAAAGGCCAAATCTGCCCGTGGTCGGAGGCCCAATGCAGCGTTGAAGGGCAAAAACGCCTCGACCACGCGCAAAGTTCTGTAGACTTTTACTTATCGCGGTCCTAAAGAGCGGTATCGATGGTGTCTCGTGATCGGAAAGAAAAGTCGGTCCCGCAAGTTCCCAAAAAGGCAGCTCACGGCGCGCGCCTCGCGGGGGAACAAGAAAAGCCGCATTCGCAAGGGCTAAAAGAGCTTCGCCCAGAGCGTGCGGAAGGGCTGACGGTCTTCGGCGGTGTGCAGCTTCGGCTGCGCAACCTTACGCGCGAGCATGTCCAGCCGCTCCCCGACGACCCGGGCGTGGTGCCCGGCGTATTCAAGATCCGGCTGGCGCGCAGCCGAACCTACGGCAAGCACGCCGGGACGCTCATCAAGCAGCGGTATGCCTGGCGCGGATACCAGGTCCAGGGGCTGAAGGCGGAGCCCAACCTGCGCACCTTCGTCGCGTACGAGAACAACGCCATCGTCGGCACATTGAGTCTTCGGCTCGACTCGCCCAAAGGACTGTCGGCCGACGAGCTCTATCGTGGGGAGCTCCTGAGCTATCGAACGAAGGGCACGCGATTATGCGAGTTCACGCGGCTGGCCGTCGACGGCGATACCGTTTCAAAATCTGTGCTCGGCGCCCTGTTCCATACCGCTTATTTGTATGCCTATGGCGTGCGTGGCTACGAGTACGGGGTGATCGAGGTCAATCCCCGGCACGCGGTGTTCTACCGACGCGGTTTGTATTTCGAATTGATCGGCCCCGAGAGGATGAACTTGCGGGTGAACGCGCCGTCGGTTTTACTTTGTGTCTCGTTCCAGAAAACCGAGGTGGAGTACAACAAGTATTTCGCCGAGCCCGAGAAGCGAATCGCCGGACGATCGCTCTATGCTCACTGGTTTCCGCCGGACGAAGCGGACGGCGTGCTGAAGCGGCTTCGTGAACTCGAGATTCCTGATTCACCGGCGGCTTCGCGGGCGGCCGCCCACAGGCCACGCTAGAACGGGGAATGAGGAGCGGCCAGGATATTTCGCAGGCTCGGCCAAAACGTCAATTTACGCAACGAACTTGCGTGCGCATTAGTATGGCGAATCAGAAATTCCCGACATATTTCTTGCCGTCATTCCCGCCCCCGATTCAAGCATTCGGGGGCAGGCTCCAGCGGGAATCCATTGGCTTTGAAAATAAATGGATTCCGGCTCGCGCCCGCCTCCGCGGGCTTGGCCGGAATGACGGCAATTTATGCAACGAACTTGCGACATACCACATTAGAGTCGCTTGAGGTAATCCTTGGTAAAAATCTTGTCGGGGAGATCGCGCAGCTTAATCCCGGAGTATTCGAGTGTAGATTCCTCGCCCTCGCGCAACGCGTCTTCGAGCACCAGCCGAGTCGGTCGCACGCGGCCGCCGAGCTGGCGGAAGTTCTCGTACCGGGCTGTCTTGAGCCGGCGCTCCGACAGCGAATAGAACTCGGCCTTGAAAGGGTAGAAATTCGCCGCTTTGACCCAATAAAGAACGCGGTGGTACGTGACGCCCCGGTCGACGGCGGTCAGTTCGAGAACATAGTAGTTTTCCCCGCCTATGGTCTCATTGCGTACGATTCGCGGGATGTAGTCTCCGGCAAAGTTCGCTCGCGCGATGTCTCCATTCGCGACTTGACCGATCAGGCGCTGAGACAACGACAGTCGCACCGGCTGCGAGACGCTCGGAAGGAACACCCACAGGTCGCGGCCGCGCAGCAAAATGATCTGGCCGCGGTCGGCTGCGGGTTCGGTCACCATTACTACGGTATTTTCGTTGCCCTTCGAGAGGACGCGATAGCTTCGCTCCTCGGTGAGCTCGCGATTATTATAAGTCTTGATCGCTATCTCAACCTCGAAACCCTCCTTGGGAAAACGAATCTGATCGGCCTTTTCGACTATACTTCGCGCCAGCGCATCGTCCTGCTGGTCGACCGGTGCTTCGGCACCGCCGCCATAGGTTGCAAATACGAACGCGGTGGTCGCAACAAGGGTCCTCGGACTTGGGTCATTGGAGCGAGTTTACCTCAGCGCCTTGGCGTCATGATCGTAGTCCGGGTCGAGAAAGTCACCAAGTATTACTGGCTGGGCGAGGAGCGTCTTCAGGCACTTCATGCCGTGAGTCTTGCGATCGAAGCTGGCGTCTTTCTGGCCATCGCCGGCCCTTCGGGCAGCGGAAAATCCACACTTCTCAATCTTATCGGTTGCATCGATGTCCCGACGACGGGCAAGATCTACATCAATGAGCAGGACGTCACCGGCAAGACCCCGGACCAGCTTGCCGATTTGCGGGCGCGCACGATCGGATTCATTTTCCAGTCATTTAACCTGTTCCCCGTGCTCTCGGCCGCGGAAAATGTCGAATATCCGTTGCTTCAGTTTTCCGAAATATCGCGCATCGAGCGTCGGCAGCGCGTCGACAGTTTGCTGGAAACGGTAGGGCTCGTCGACTTTGCGAAGCATCGCCCGAATCAGCTTTCCGGCGGCCAGCGGCAACGCGTCGCGATTGCAAGAGCGCTGGTAACGAACCCGACCGTTGTCCTGGCGGACGAGCCTACGGCGAATCTGGACCATCGGACGGCA
>VBCZ01000425.1:0-4087 GCA_005889025.1 Betaproteobacteria bacterium | reverse complement strand
GGACGACGTTTATCTTTTCGACACACGACAAGAAAGTGATGGCGAAGGCAGATCGCCTGGTACGGATCGAGGACGGGCGGATTCGAGCGCTTGGTGTGCAGAACGACGACGGTTGGGTGATTATCGACCAGCGCAGCAAACGCCGGCACGAAAAAAGACGACGCGCTTGACGAACGGGAGATCGCAAACATGAGGGGTCAATCCAATAGGAGCAGCAGGCTGTTGCGAACCGCGATCGCGATGGGTCTCGCCCTCGGCGCTGCCGGAGCGGCCCAGGCCGACGAATGGCCGGACCCGCCGACGCTGGCCGGCGCCCGGCTGCCTGCTTCCGCCGACATTCGCGGCGCGCCCTTCGCCGAGGCTCCACGCGGCATACACCTCGCCGGGAGCAACGAGCCGTCTGCCCGGGAATCGCTGTTCTCGACAGACCAGCCCGACGCGAAAAACAAGGGAATCTCCTGGAGCGGGTTCTACGGGCTGGGGCTCGACTACACCTATGCATCGCCCGCTCACTGGTCGCGCGCCGTGAACAGATTGCAGTTCGACATCGAAGGCGCATTGTCGGAAAGCGTCAAGTACAAACTGGGCGGTCGGGTCGATGCCGACCCTGTCTATGCGGGGTCCAATTTTTATCGGCCGGCGGTAAAGCGCGATCAGCGACTCGACGCGATCTGGCGCGAAAACTACCTCGACATATCCGCCGGTGACTGGGATTTCCGTGTCGGAGCGCAGCAAATCATCTGGGGTGAAGTGGTAGGCCTGTTTTTTGCGGACGTAGTATCGGCGCGCGATCTGCGCGATTTCCTGCTGCCCAGCTTCGACATCATTCGCATACCGCAATGGGCTGCGCGGGCGGAATACTACGCCGGCGACTCACATCTGGAATTGGTATGGATTCCCGTCCCGACGTTCGACAACATCGGCAAGCCGGGAGCGGAATTCTATCCGCTGCAGCTCCCATCCCCGACTTCGGACGCCGCCGCATCGGCGATTCGCGACATCGAAAAGCCTCAACGCAAATTGGGTAACTCGAACTACGGTTTTCGGGTGAACACGCTCGCCGCCGGTTGGGACGTCGCGGCATTCTATTATCGGAGTTTCAGTACCGAGCCCACCTTCTACCTTCTGCCCGGGACCACTCTCTCGTCGCCGGTATTCCAGCCGCGGTACGATCGTATCTGGCAGGCTGGCGCGACCGTGACCAAGGACATGAACGCAGCCGACGGAGTCGTTCGCCGATCGACGCTGGACTATATCCTCAGTGCCGACTTCCCGTTTCCCAACGACACGCGATTGAATGTGCAGGCGTTTCAACGGGTCTATTTTGGCGGCAGCCGCGATGTCGCCATCAATATCGGCGACTACGGCGTGAGCATGCTGGTTTCGACCAAGCTCACTCGCGCGCTCGAGCCCCAATTGCAATGGATTCAGACTTTTGGCGGAGGAGGCGGATTGATCCGTCCCAAGCTCACCTGGTACGCGCAGAAAAATGTGACGATCGGGACCGGAGTGGACATCTTCACCGGGCCCAGCGATGGCTACTTCGGTAGATATAACAATCGCGATCGCGTCTATGCGGAGCTACGCTACGACTTTTGATGCGGATTGTCGCCGGTAGTCTGCCTGTGTCAGACGACCTGGCGCAGTGCATCGACGATCGCCACACGCCGGGCCCGGAATGCGGGAACAAGGCCGGCAATGACTGCGGCGAACAACCCGATAGACCATGCCTCGACGATGACCGACGCTACGAGCTCGATGCGGGCGGTATAGCCGATATTCGAGTTCGGAGGGGGCGGCATGGGTATGCCGAGCGTTGAGATGAGCAGCGAGAGCGCAATGCCAAGCACAACTCCCGCCGTCGCACCGATGACGCCCAGGAGCACACATTCGGTCATGACCAGCTTGACGACATGCCCGCCACGATTGCCAAGCGCGCGCATGGTTCCGAATTCGCCCAGCCGCTCAAAAACGGCCATGTTTACCGCATTGGTGACTCCAAGCGCGACCATGAACAGAATAATCACGTTCAGCACGCCAAACTGTCGATCATAGAGCTGGACGGTATTCGAGTAAAAATCGTTCAGCTCCTCCCAGGTCTTGAGCACCATTCCGCGCGAGCGCATCATCGGGGTCGCCAGCTCGAGGACGGCATTGGTCTTCGCCGTATCGTCCAATAGCACGACGACCGTGTTGGCATCGGTGGTGCCCATGAGCTCCTGGGCGGCCTGAAGCGGGATCTTCACGGCGCGCGCATCGTAATCCTTGGAAAAACTCCTGAAGATCCCGATCACTTCGAGGTCGGCGGTATTCACCGCGCCATCGAGGGTCGTGGCAAGGAGCGTTACAGGCTTGCCGGGGGTCAGTCCGAGTGCCTTTGCGAGGCCCTCGCCCACGAGCGCGCCGTTTCGATCTTTCAAGGCAAGCGTGCGACCCTCGAGGATCACGATCGAGGTTGCCAGCTCGCCTTCCTTGTCCGGTTCGATGCCCTCGCCAAGAATCGGAAGATCGTTACGCATATTGCTCATCAGCCCCGCGAAACTCATGCGGGCCATAACCCGTTTGACCCCGGGAAGCGTGACCAGGTCCGCCTCTACCGCATCGAGCTCCCGGATCCGATACTTTTCCGGAGAGCGCGAGCCCTCGGCAAAGAACGCAGCTTGTGCGACCTGGAGATGTCCGGACTGGGAATGGATGATCGCCTCCCTGAGCTGGCGGTACAGGTCGCGCACGAAACCCCCGCTTACGATCAGCGCGACCACGCCGAAAGCGATGGCGGCGAGCGTCATCGCGCTGCGTGCGCGATGACGGAGAATATTACGGGCGGCGAATCCAGCCAACACGATGTGCAGTACTTCAGGACTTTCTCGAAGGGTCAGCGGTTATATCGCAAAGCGTCGACGATCTGCGTTCGTGACGCCTTCCATGCCGGGTAGAGCGCCGCGACGAGGGCAGTGATGGCGGCTATCACGAAGGCGGTATGGACCAGCGGAGGCGTGACGATCATTCCGGCGCGATAAGCCCTCGCCTGGCCGGGCGGCGGCGGCATCGGAATGCCGATCGTCGAAATAATCTGCGCCAAAACGACGCCGAGCATCGCTCCGACCAGGCCGCCGAGCACGCCGAGGAGCAGCCCTTCCAGCACGAACTGAAGGAGAATGCCTCTCCTGTGCGTGCCGAGCGCCATCGCCGTGCCTATCTCGCTCGTCCGCTCGATGACTCCCATCATCATCGAGTTGCTGATCGTGAGGACGATGATCAACCCAATAATGAGCTCGATCACGCCCATCTGCTTGGAGAGCAGACTCACCGTCTTGTTGTAGAAATCCGCGAGGTCGTACCAGGGGATGAACTCGAGGTTGCTCGCTGCGAAGCGCTCGCGAAATCGCTCGACCGCGGCCGGAGTGTCGGCGGTATCGCGGAGGACGACAATCCATTGGTGTGCGCCGGAGATCCGCAGCAGCTCATCGGCGAGCGGCAGCGGAATCCGCATTGCGCTGTCGTCGTAGGCCTTGCTCACCGTTGCGAACAACCCGCGTACGCGGGCGTCGATCGCATTGATCCCGCCCTTGGCGTTGTTGACAAGGAGCACCACTGTGTCGCCGACGGTGACGTCGAGGTTGGCGGCGAGACCCTGGCCGATGATGACGTCGTGGGGATCCCGATTCGAGAGGTTTTCGCCTTTGACGATGATGGAGACATCGCCGAAATTCTTCTCGCTTTCCGGATCCACGCCTTCTGCCAGGAAGGAAAGCGTCGTCTCGCCGTGGCTCACCAGGCCGCTGAGCGAGCGGCGCGGAGCGACGGTCTTGACTCCGGGGGTGTCGCGCAGGGCCTGCAGGACCGGCGAGTCCGCCGGCAGCAGGTAGCGCCCGAGATCGGCGGCGCCGTGCTCCTGAAAGCCTTGTCGCGCGACGTGGATGTGTCCGAGGCCCGCCTGAATGGTGCCTTCACGGGTTGCCCAGAAAATCCACTCGATAAACGCCCCCGTGAGGATGAGCGCAGCGACACCGAATCCAACCGCAGCCATGGCGATCGCCGTGCGCCGGCGATGTCGCAGGACGCTCCAGAGGGCCAGTCGGCCTCC
>VBCZ01000073.1 GCA_005889025.1 Betaproteobacteria bacterium | reverse complement strand
GTGTACTGGTACGCCGCGTTGGACTGACGTCCACCGACGCGGATGTCCTGCACGGGGTTGAGGAAAAGGTTTGCGCCGGGCTCGTTGGCGAGCTTGATGCGCAAGCGCGCGATGATCTTGTCGGCGGATTCCTTGCGCTCGGAAAGCGACTTGAGCTGGACGAACATCTGCCCGGTATTGCGTTGCGACCCGCCGGTAAATGCAACGACATTCTCGACAGCAGGGTCGGCACGGACGATGGCGACGAAGCTGGCCAGCTTCGGATGCATCGCCTGGAAGGAAATGCTCTGGTCCGCCTGGATGAATCCGATGAGGCGACCGGTGTCCTGCTGGGGGAAAAATCCCTTGGGAATGATGACGTAGAGGTAAACGTTGAGGCACACCGTCGCGAAAAGGATGAGCATGGTGAGCACGCCATGGTCGAGCACCCACGCGAGGCTGCGCTCGTATCCGCGGCGCAAGGTATCGAAGGCGCGCTCGCTCCAGGCATGAAATCGGCCGTGACGCTGCTCGCGCTCGGGACGCAGCAGGCGCGAGCACATCATCGGCGTCATGGTCAGCGATAGCACGAGGGATATCAGGATGGCGACGGAAAGCGTCACGGCGAACTCGCGGAAATAGCGGCCGACGATGCCCCCCATCAGCAGGATGGGAATGAAGACCGCGATCAGCGACAGGCTCATCGACAGCACGGTGAAGCCCACTTCGCGCGCTCCCTTCAGCGCTGCTTCCATCGGCTGCATGCCTTCCTCGATATGCCGCGAGACGTTCTCGAGGACGACAATGGCGTCGTCGACGACGAAGCCGGTGGCGATCGTCAGCGCCATGAGCGAGAGATTGTTGAGACTGAACCCGAACAGATACATTGCACCGAAAGTCGCGATCAGCGATACCGGCACCGCGACGCTGGGAATCAGCGTTGCACGCCAGTTGCGCAGGAACACGAATACGACCAGGATGACCAGGCAGACTGCCACGATCAACGTCCGCTCGACATCGCGCAGCGACGCACGGATCGTCGTCGTGCGCTCCATGACGACATCGACCTTGATGGCGCTCGGAATCGACGCGCGAAGCAGCGGCAGAAGCTCGGTTATGCTGTCGACGGTCTCGATGATGTTAGCGTTCGGCTGGCGGGTGATGATGATGAGCACCGAGGGCTTGCCGTTGGACGAGCCGGCATTGCGCAAGTCCTGCACCGAGTCCACGACTGCTCCAAGGTCGGTCAGCTTGACCGCCGCGCCGTTGCGGTAAGCGACGATCAGCGGCATATAGTCGACGGCTTTTTTCGCCTGGTCGTTGGCATAGATCTGCCAGTGGCGATCGCCGGATTCCAGCGAGCCCTTGGGCCGGTTGGCGTTGGTGGCTGCGAGCACGGTGCGTACGTCCTCGAAGCCGATGCCGTATTTGTTTAGCGTTTGCGGGTTGAGCTCCACGCGCACCGCCGGGAGCGAGCTGCCTCCGACCTGGACCTGGCCGACGCCTGAGAGCTGCGAGAGCTTCTGCGCGATGATGGTCGACCCGGCGTCGTACATCTGCCCCTGCGTCATGGTGTCCGAAGTGAGCGCGAGGATCATGACCGGTGAATCGGCCGGATTGACCTTGCGGTAGGTCGGATTGCTGGGCAGCCCTGTCGGCAACAGGCTCCGCGCCGCATTGAGTGCGGCCTGCACATCGCGCGCGGCGCCGTCGATGTCGCGGTTGAGCTCGAATTGCAGCGTGATACGCGACGAGCCCAGCGAGCTGCTCGATGTCATCTCGGTGACGCCGGCGATACGACTGAGCGATCGCTCGAGAGGCGTGGCGACGGTTGCGGCCATCGTCTCGGGGCTGGCGCCCGGCAGCGACGCGGAGACCGAGATCGTCGGAAAGTCGACCTGAGGCAGCGGCGAGACCGGAAGCAGGCGGAACGCGGCGGCGCCGGCGAGTGCCAGGCCGATGGTCAGCAGCGTCGTCGCGACCGGACGGTCGATGAAAGGCGCCGACAGGTTGACCTGCGAATCGCGAGGCTCGGTGTCCTGCTGCGCCATCTCAATCGCCGGCCGAAGGCTCGGGTGCAGGTTTTTGCTTGCCTTCGCGGCGCTGCTCGACGCGCCTGGCCAGCCTGTCGAAGGCCAGGTAGATCACCGGCGTGGTGAACAAGGTGAGCATCTGGCTGACGATCAAGCCGCCGACCATGGTGATGCCGAGCGGATGCCGCAATTCCGAACCCACACCCCAGCCGACCATCAGCGGCAGCGCGGCGAGGAGCGCCGCCATGGTCGTCATCATGATCGGACGGAAGCGCAGCAGGCAGGCCTGGAAAACCGCCTCACGCGGCGGCTTGCCCTCCTTGCGCTCCGCGTCGAGCGCGAAGTCGATCATCATGATCGCGTTCTTTTTGACGATGCCGATGAGCAGCACGATGCCGATGATGGCGATGACGCCGAGATCGTGGCGCGACAGCATCAAGGCGAGCAGCGCGCCAACGCCAGCGGAAGGCAGCGTCGACAGAATCGTGATCGGGTGGATGTAGCTTTCGTAGAGCACGCCGAGCACGATGTACATGGTGACGATGGCGGCGAGGATCAGCCACAGCTCGTTGGCGAGCGAGCCGCGGAAAGCGGCGGCTGCCCCTTGAAACTGGATCTGCGCGCTCGCGGGTACGCCGAGCTCCTGCTGGACTTTCTGGATCTGCTTCACCGCATCGCCGAGCGATGCGCCCGGCGCGAGATTGAACGAGATCGTCGCGGCAGGGAATTGACCGATGTGATTAATGACCAAAGGCGTGGCGTGCTCGGTGATCCGTGCGAGCGACGTCAGTGGAACCTGCTGCGATCCCGACAGGCTCGATGATGCGGTCGAGCTTGCAGCAGTCGTCCCCGCTCCGGGGGCCGCGAGCGCCGCGGAGGCGTTCCCTCCGCTTGCGCCGGCAGTCGGTCCGCTTGCCGGCGTGGATGAGGAGCCCGAATTGGCGGCGGGAACATAGATCTGTGAGAGCGCCTCGGGTCCGAGCTGAAACTCGGGCTTGACTTCCAGGACGACGCGGTACTGATTGGTCTGCGTGAAGATGGTCGACACCAGGCGCTGCCCGAACGCGTTGTAGAGCGCGTTATCCACCGCCGCGGGCGTTATGCCGAAGCGGCTCGCGGTCGCGCGGTCGATGTCGACGAACGCCTGCAGCCCGCCGTTCTGCAGGTCTGTGGCAACGTCGGCGAGCTCAGGTAGCTGGCGAAGTCGATCGACGATTTTCGGCACCCAGATATCCAGCTCGTCGATGTTGGCGTCCTCGACCGTAAACTGGTACTGCGTGCGGCTGACGCGATCCTCGATCGTCAGGTCCTGCACCGGCTGCATGTAAAGCGTGATTCCTTCGACGTCGGCGAGCCGGGTCTGCAAATGGTGGATCACTTCTTCGGCACGCGAGCTGCGTTTGGAGAGCGGTTTCAGATTGATCAGCATGTGGCCGCTGTTGAGCGTCGTGTTGGTGCCATCGACGCCGATGAACGACGAGAGACTCTCGACCGAAGGATCCTGCAGGATGATGCGCGCAAGCGCTTGCTGCCGCTCCGCCATCGCGGCAAAAGATATCGTATGCGGCGCTTCGGTGATGCCCTGGATCGCACCCGTGTCCTGCACCGGGAAGAAACCCTTGGGTATGAAGATGTACAGCACGATGGTGAGGATCAGCGTGACAATCGCCACGATAAGGGTCGCGCCCTGGCGGTCGAGCACCCAGTTGAGCATATCGCCGTAGCGCTTGATCACCCGATCAAAGATCTCGCCGCTTTTTCTGTAGAACTTCCCTTGCTGCTCCTTCTCCGTGTGCCGCAGGAATTTCGCCGACATCATCGGCGTCAGGGTCAGCGATACGACGGCCGAGATCAGAATCGATATCGCGAGCGTGATTGCGAACTCGCGAAAAAGGCGGCCGACGACGTCCCCCATGAACAGGAGCGGGATCAGCACGGCGATCAGCGACACCGTGAGCGAAATGATGGTGAAACCGATCTGCTCCGCGCCCTTCAGCGCTGCGGCAAGCGGCTTCTCGCCGGCCTCGATGTAGCGGGCGATGTTCTCGATCATGACGATCGCGTCATCGACGACGAATCCAGTGGCGATGGTCAGCGCCATCAGCGTCAGGTTGTTGATCGAGAACCCTGCGAGATACATCACCCCGAAAGTGCCGATCAACGACAGCGGCACTGCCACGCTGGGAATGACGGTCGCCGACAGGCTCCGCAGAAACACGAATATGACCATCACGACCAGCGCGACGGCAAGGAAGAGCTCGAACTGCACGTCGTGCACCGATGCCCGTATCGTCACCGTGCGATCGGTGAGCATCGTGACGTCGACGTCCGCCGGAAGCGATGCCTGAAGCTGGGGCAGCAACTGCTTGATCCTGTCGACGACCTCGATGACATTTGCGCCCGGCTGGCGCTGGATGTTGACGATGACCGCGGGAAGCTCATTTGCCCACGCGGCAAGCTTCGAGTTCTCGGCACCGTCCACGACATCGGCGACATCGGTCAGGCGCACCGGCGAGCCGTTCCGGTAGGCGATGATCATGCTCTTGTACTCGGCGGCGGATTTGAGCTGATCGTTGGCATCGATGGTCGATGCGCGGGTAGGTCCGTCGAAGCTGCCTTTCGCCTGATTGGTGTTTGCGTTGCTGATGGCGGTGCGCACATCGTCGAGCGACATTCCGTATGCGGCGAGCGCGGTTGGATTGGCTTGAATGCGCACGGCGGGACGTTGCCCGCCGCTGATGCTCACCAGGCCGACGCCGGGAAGCTGGGAGAGCTAGGTCGCCAGGCGCGTGTCCGCGACGTCCTCGATTTTCGGCAGCGGCAGCGTGCTCGACGTCAGCGCCAGCGTGATGATCGGCGTGTCCGCCGGATTGACCTTGTTGTAGATCGGCGGCGTCGGAAGGTCCGCGGGAAGAAAGCTTCCCGAAGCGTTGATCGCCGCCTGCACTTCCTGTTCGGCCACATCGAGCGACAAATCCAGATCGAATTGCAGCGTGATGACCGAGGCGCCGCCCGAGCTGGTCGATGACATCTGCTTCAAGCCCGGCATCTGCCCGAACTGGCGCTCCAGCGGCGCAGTGATCGACGACGTCGTCACGTCCGGGCTTGCCCCCGGATAAAGGGTAACGACTTGGATGGTCGGGTAATCGACTTGCGGAAGCGCGGAGATGGGGAGGACGCGATACGCGATGGCGCCGGCCAGCAGAATGGCGACCATCAAGAGCGATGTCGCAACGGGCCGCAGGATGAACGGGCGGGACGGGTTCATCGCGGACTATCCCGCCCTGCGACTCGTCGCCAGGCGGCCCTTTTTTGGCAGGTGCCGCTTGCTCTGTCGCTCTCGCATTGGGATCGACCAATTCCACTCTCGATCCGTCGCGCAGCTTGTCCGCGCCATCGACGACGACCAGGTTTCCGGGCTGCAGTCCGCTCTGCACCTCGGCAGTTTCGGCTTCGACGGTGCCGAGCTTCACCGGTGTCACTGCAACCGACTTGTCCTCTTTGACCAGGAACACGAAGGTTCCCGGCGCTCCGCGCTGAATGGCGGCGATCGGAACCAGCGTTGCGTCCTGGTGCGTCTCGACGGCCATGCGCACATTGACGAACTGGTTAGGAAACAGGGCGCCATCCTGATTCGGAAATTCAGCCTTGACCTTGACGGTCCCCGTCGACGTATCGATCTGGTTATCGACAGTGAGCAGGCGACCTGTCGCGAGCTTGTTGTTGCCGCTGCGGTCGTACGCGTCGACAGTGACGTCCTGACCGCTCTGCATGCGCGCGAAGATGCGAGGAACATTGTCCTCCGGCACCGGATAGATCACCGTGACGGGCTTGACTTGCGTGATCGTGACCAGACCGTTGGAATCGGATGCGTGAACCATGTTTCCGGGGTCAACCTGGCGCAATCCGACCCGGCCCGGAATGGGAGCGATGATGCGTGAATATGTGATCTGCAGCCTGGCATTATCGATCGCCCCCTGATCGGATTGAACCGCGCCCTGATACTGGCGGACCAGCGATTCCTGCGTGTCGACTTGTTGCTTGGAGACGGAATCCTGCGCGAGCAGCGTCTTGTAGCGCTCGAGGTCGAGCTGCGCGTTCTTGAGGAGTGCCTGGTCGCGCGCCATCTGTCCGTTCGCTTGCGTGAGCAGCACTTCGAACGGACGCGGATCGATCTGCGCCAGTAAGTCGCCGGCTTTGACCTCCTGTCCCTCCCGGAACGCAACGCTCAGAAGTTGTCCGTCGACGCGAGTTCGCACGACGACCATATTTCGCGGCGTGACAGTGCCCAGCGCGTCGATGCGCACCTCGATCGTTCCCTTGCGGGCGGGGGCCGCGACGACTGGCATGGTGCGCGCGTTGGGATCGCCCTTTCCCTTGGCCTTCGCCTGCTCCTCGGAGCTGTGCCCGAACCAGAACCAGCCCGCGACCGCGGCGGCAATGACGACCACGACGAGGGCGATCCACTTCCAAAGGCGTACGCGGGGGTCGGGTCGGGTCAGCGCAGGCTGCTCGCTGTCGATGACCCCGGCTTCGGTGGCGGGTTGCTCCCTGAGTTTTTCCGACTCGTGCGTCTTGTCGTTCATCGCTTATTCGGCGCCATGGCACAACGAGACATGATCCTTGGATTGTCCGGGTTCCACCTGGTTCGTTTCGTCGAAGTTGTAACCAGGTATTTGGCTAGCGTTCCGACGGGCGCCTTGCATGGGAGCGGCCGCCGTGACGCAAAAAAGCGCCGACAACGGCCACAAGGCACTGATGTTACGATAGAATAGGTTTCCCGAGGAGCGTTGCAACAGCCCGGCGGTCGCTTCGACTTGCCTGCGGTCTGCCAGGCTCGGGACTTCCCTTTCGGAACGGCGCTCGTTGAACCGCGATTCGCGCGGGGTGACGAGAACCAGTCGCGTTCCCCCGCCCGAGTCGCTCGATACGGAGTGACGCATGAATGCTACAACCGACGTCAAGAACTTCACCGATTTCAAGGTCGCGGACATCGATCTTGCCGGCTGGGGACGCAAGGAAATCGCCATCGCCGAAACCGAAATGCCCGGGTTGATGGCTATACGCGAGGAATTCGCGCCCGAGCGGCCGCTGCGCGGCGCGCGTATTGCGGGCTCTCTGCACATGACTATTCAGACCGCCGTGCTGATAGAGACGCTCAAGGCGCTCGGCGCAGACGTGCGTTGGGCGTCGTGCAACATTTACTCGACGCAGGACCACGCTGCCGCGGCCATCGCCGCGGTCGGCACACCGGTGTTCGCGTATAAGGGTGAATCGCTCGAGGAGTACTGGGAATACACCCACCGCGTGTTCGAATGGCCCGATGGCCGCGGCCCGAACATGATTCTGGACGACGGCGGCGACGCGACGCTGCTCGTGCATCTTGGCGTGCAGGCCGAAAAAGACCGCGCGGTGATTTCCCGGCCGGGCAACGAGGAAGAATTCGCGCTGTTCGCGGCGATCGCCAAGCATCTCGCGCAGGATCCGACCTTCTATTCGCGCCTGTATGCCAACATCAAAGGCGTGACGGAGGAAACGACCACAGGAGTCAAACGCCTGTATGCGATGCACCGTGAAGGCCGGCTGGGGTTCCCGGCCATCAACGTCAACGATTCGGTTACCAAGAGCAAGTTCGACAACCTGTATGGCTGTCGCGAGTCGCTGGTCGACGGCATCAAGCGCGCCACCGACGTCATGATCGCGGGGAAGGTGGCGTTGGTCTGCGGCTATGGCGACGTCGGCAAGGGCTCGGCCCAGGCGCTGCGCGCACTGTCCGCGCAGGTATGGATCGCCGAGATCGATCCCATCTGCGCGCTGCAGGCGGCCATGGAAGGTTTTCGCGTCGTTACCATGGACTACGCCTCGGACAAGGCCGACATCTTCGTGACGGCGACGGGAAATATCGACGTGATCACCCACGATCACATGAAGCGGATGAAACACAATGCCATCGTCTGTAACATCGGTCATTTCGACAACGAGATCGACATCGCGTCGTTGCGCAAACACACTTGGGAAAACATCAAGCCGCAGGTCGACCATGTCATTTTTCCCGATGGCAAGCGCATCATCCTTCTGGCCGAAGGTCGCCTGGTGAATCTCGGCTGCGGTACGGGTCATCCGAGCTATGTGATGTCGAGCTCGTTCGCAAACCAGGTGATGGCGCAGATCGAGCTGTGGACCGACGCGCGCGAGCGAGCCGGCAAATATCCGGTCGGCGTCTACGTCCTTCCCAAGCATCTCGACGAAAAGGTCGCGCGCCTGCAGCTCACAAAACTTGGCGCGATGTTGACGCCGCTGACCGAAAAACAGGCGCGGTATATCGGCGTCCCGGCGCAGGGACCGTACAAACCGGATACGTACCGGTACTAGCTATCGACGTAACGGCGACATGAACCGTCGCTGACACGACGGTTATGTCGCCACGCCGGATTGGACCGTCACTGCCGCGACGGTCAATCCAGCTGATCGGATCATCGTCTCGCTCGCGTACGTGCATTTGCGTGCGGTGGCCCGAATTTCAAATGACGAGCGGCTGACAAAGGCTTCCGATGCGATTGCTGCTCGTCTGGCTGATCAACGCGGTGGCGCTGCTTGCGCTGCCCTATTTGATGTCGTCCATCCAAGTCGACTCGTTCGGCACCGCGATTGTTGCGGCACTGGTGCTGGGCCTCGTCAACACGTTCATACGACCGCTCCTGATCCTGCTCACCTTGCCGGCTACGCTTCTGACGCTCGGGCTGTTCATCTTCGTGATCAACGGGTTTCTTTTTTGGCTGGTCGGATCTTTCGTCCAAGGCTTTCACGTCGCCGGCTTCTGGTCCGCGCTTTTGGGCGCGATCGTCTACAGCATCATTTCCTGGGCGCTGTCGGCGCTGATTCTGCCTGCAAAGAAATAGCGCATGACCGGCGGCGAAGATCGGATTTTCAGCTTTGAATTTTTCCCGCCGGCAACGCCCGAGGGCGCGGCGAAGCTCAAGGCCACGCGCGAGCAGCTGGCTCAGCTGCGCCCCAAGTTTTTTTCGGTGACGTATGGAGCAGGCGGCTCGACGCGTGACCGCACCTTGTCGGCCGTTTTGGAGATCCAGTCCTCCGGGCAACGTGCGGCGCCGCACATATCGTGCATCGGATCAACCCGCGTGAGCATACGGGATACGCTGGCGACATATCGCCAGCACCGCATAGGCCATCTCGTCGCGCTTCGCGGCGATCTGCCGTCTGGAACCGCGGACGCCGGCGAGTTCCGCTTCGCCAACGAGCTGGTCGAATTCATTCGTGAAACCACCGGCGACGCTTTCCATATCGACGTCGCGTGCTATCCTGAGTATCACCCGCAGGCGAAAAGCCCTGCGGAAGATCTCGCCAGCTTCAAGCGTAAGATCGACGCGGGTGCAGACTCGGCGATTACTCAGTATTTCTTCAGCCCGGAAAGTTACTACCACTTCGTTGAAAGTGCTGCCGCGCTCGGCGTCGACGTCCCGATCGTGCCCGGCATCATGCCGATCGCGAGCTTTTCGAAGTTGGCGAGATTTTCAGACGCATGCGGCGCGGAGATTCCGCGCTGGATCCGCAGGAAGCTCGAAAGCTTCGGCGACGATGCCGCCTCGATCCGCTCATTCGGTCTGGACGTGGTGACCGACCTTTGCGCGAACCTCTTGGAACACGGTGCCCCCGGCCTTCACTTCTACACGCTCAATCAGGCCGGTTTGACGACCACGATCTGGCAGCGTCTTGGGCTGTCGTGAAGCGCTCGCTCGCAAGACTGCGCGTTTCTTGCTGTTCAGTAGAGGCTTTGCGTCTGGGTGCTACCGGCCCGGAGTGAAGGCGACGAGCTCGGTCGTCGTGTTTTCGGTGCGGATCACCGCCATATCGGGGCCGGAGGGAGTCTCACGGTACTCCGCATCCCTGTCCTCCCGAACAACTCCTTTGACTTCCGCTGCATACCGCACCTGATCGCGCCGCGTCGTGCGGCTGCGCCAGAACTCCCCGTCGTCGAGCTGGAGAATGCGATACACGGCGACGGTGTCGAAATTGCCCGCCGGAACGGTCACCGGCGTGCGCCCCTGAACCTGCCCGAAAATTACAATTGCGTCCTTCAACTGCAGATCCGGTCGAATGGTAGGCACCGTCTGCCGCCACACCTTTCCGCCCACAAGCGGAAAATCGAGCAGCTTGAGCGACGGCGAATAAGGCCTGATCGGCCCGTATCCCAAGGCGGCGACCCGCAGGCCACCGCCAGCATCGACCTCCTCGACGCGCTCGCTGCGCCCCTCGCCATTGGTGTAAACGAGCCGCAACCTCGCGACATTGGGCCTCGGTGATCCGATACTGCCAATGGTCGCCTACCGCAAAATGCGGTGCGTCCACGCTGCCGACCAACGGCGTGTTTGCGGCGCATCCCGCGAGAAGCGCGGCGATGCCGAGCAGGTAGAGCGATCGAGACGCCAATGTCGTCATCACAACCTCCACGCGCATCACGCTTGGTCGGCCCTCTGCGGCCGGGCTTCAGTCCTTGCGCACGCATGCATCGAGCCCGAATACGCCGGCGATGATGAATGCAAAGGCTTACGACCTTGAGCCGCGTCATGGGTTCCTCGACCAGGATCGCTCCTGCCAGGCAAAGCGCGTCCTAGCCCGCGTCGGTAATCGCGCCCCGGCTCGCTGTCGAGACGAGTCTCATGTACTTCGCAAGCACGCCCTCGGTGTAACGCGGTGGCGGCGCCTGCCATCGCGTGCGCCGGCGTGCCAGCTCAGTTTCGGCGACGTTGAGCTGAACGAGCAGGCGATGCGCGTCGATGGTGATCGAATCGCCCTCCTGCACCAGCGCGATGGCGCCGCCGACATAGGCTTCCGGTGCGACGTGCCCGACGACCATGCCCCAGGTCCCTCCGGAAAAGCGGCCATCGGTAATGAGGCCGACGCTCTCTCCCAGTCCCTGGCCGATCAGCGCCGACGTCGGCGCAAGCATTTCGCGCATGCCGGGACCGCCCTTGGGGCCTTCGTACCGAATCACCATCACATCGCCCGGCTGGATCTTCTTGGCCATGATGGCGTCGAGCGCGGCAGACTCCGAATCGAACACGCGCGCGGGACCGGTGATGGCCAGACTCTTCAAACCGGTAATCTTCGCTACGCAGCCTTCGGGCGCAAGATTGCCTTTCAGGATCGCGAGATGGCCTTGCGGATACATCGGCTTGCTCCAAGGCCGGATGACTTGCTGATCCCCGCGCGGTGCATCGGGGATACCGGCAAGCTCCTCGCCCAGCGTCCTGCCGGTAATCGTCATGCAATCGCCGTGCACCAGTCCGTGCGCGAGCAGCATCTTCAATACCTGTGGGACACCGCCCGCTGCGTGGAAGTCGACGGCGACAAATCGCCCGGACGGCTTCAGGTCGCACAGTACGGGAACGCGGCCGCGGATGCGCTCGAAATCGTCGATCGTCCACTCTACCCGCGCTGCCGACGCGATCGCCAGATAGTGGAGGACCGCGTTGGTCGAGCCCCCTGTGGCCATCACCAGCGTGATCGCGTTCTCGATGGATTTGCGGGTAATGATATCGCGCGGTTTCAGGTCGAGATCGATCGCATTGACCAGCGCACTCGCGGAATCCGCGGCCGAGTCGGCTTTCTCGGGATCGGGGGAAGCCATCTGCGAGCTTCCAAGCAGACTCATCCCCAGCGCTTCGAACGACGAAGACATGGTGTTTGCGGTGTATTGACCGCCACATGCGCCGACGGTCGGACAGGCGTTTTTTTCGATGCCTTCGAAATCCTCCCGGAGCATCTTGCCCGCGGTGAACGCACCCACCGCCTCGAATGGGCTCACGATGGTCAGCGTCTGGCCTTTCCAGTGCCCCGGCTTGATCGTTCCGGCGTACACGAAGATCGCAGGCACGTTCATGCGCGCCATCGCCATCATCGCCCCCGGCATGTTCTTGTCGCAGCCGCCGACGCAAAGCACGCCGTCCATGCACTGCCCCATGACCGCGACCTCGATTGCATCGGCGATGACTTCGCGCGACACCAGGGAATACTTCATTCCCTCGGTGCCCATCCCGATCCCATCGGTGACGGTGGGAAATCCGAACACCTGCGGCTTGGCGCCGGCTTCTGAGAGCGCGGTCATCGCCCGATCTACGAGCGGCTGGATGCCCGCATTGCAGGGATTCATGGTGCTATGACCATTGGCAACGCCGACGATGGGTTTGTCGAAATCGCCATCGCCGAATCCCACCGCGCGCAACATCGCCCGATTCGGGGAGCGAGCCACACCCTGCGTGATGATCCGGCTGCGGCGGTTATTAGGCATCGCTGATCCCCTGCGTATAATCCCTAACGGTTCCCAAATTTTAACAAAGCGCGCGGCGATGCCGCCGCTTCTCCGGTTTTTTCTCGATGGTCGTCCATCCCCAATTCGATCCGATTGCGTTCGAGCTTGGCCCGGTCGCCGTGCGTTGGTACGGCTTGATGTACCTGATCGGATTTGTTCTGTTCGTCGTTCTTGGCAAGTATCGCGCGCGGCAGAATCTTCTGACCGGTTGGCACCCGCGAGATGTCGACGACATGCTCTTTTACGGCGTTTTCGGGGTTATTCTGGGCGGCCGTCTGGGGTACGTCCTTTTCTACAAGCCGGGCTACTATTTCGCCCATCCCGCCGAAGTGCTTGCTCTATGGCAGGGAGGGATGAGCTTCCACGGCGGTTTTCTCGGTGTCCTGATCGCGCTGTGGCTGTTCGCCCGCAGGCGGCACAAGCGATGGCTCGAGGTCACCGATTTTGTCGCGCCGCTTTGCCCGCTTGGCCTCGCTGTGGGGCGGCTCGGTAATTTCATCAACGGTGAATTATGGGGTCGCGTCACAGATCCCTCCGCGCCCTGGGCCGTATTGTTTCCTCAGGCGATGGCAGAGGATCGTCTTTGGATCAACTCGCACGCACAGGAGGCGGTCGCGCGAGGGCTCACTGCGATCTACGAGCGCACCGGCATGCTGCCGCGACATCCCTCGCAACTCTACGAGTCTGCGCTGGAAGGCATTGTTCTATTTTTTGTGCTGTGGATCTACGCCCGGCGAAGACACCCGGTCGGTGCCGTATCCGGGCTGTTTCTGATCGGCTACGGATGCTTTCGATTTCTCGTCGAATACGCTCGCGAGCCCGACAACTTTCTCGGAATATTGGCGTTGGGATTCTCGATGGGGCAATGGCTGTCGCTGCCGATGATCGTCCTTGGAGTCATCCTAATGGTTTGGGCGCATTGGCGCGCCCGAAGGGCCGAGCCCACAATCTACGGAAGTTGACGACGACTTACTCGACGCGACGGTAATCTCCGTCGAGTGCATCGGAATTGCCGCCCCGGCGGTACGCGCCGCCCATGCCCACCGGCGCCGGCGCGAACCGGGATCCGACATTGATCGGCAGCAACAGCAGCACCACAGCGATTAGATCGGAGACAATTCCCGGCAGGATCAACAGCAGGGCGGCCAGCACTTTCCGGCCGCTATCGAGCAGACCACGCATCAATGGATGGTCGCCACGCAATGCGGCCAGCGTGCGCGCACGGAAGCCTATGCGCTCGTGGTGCAATAACAGCATCCCCGCAGCAGCGGATGCGATAAACCATGCCAACGCCGGAATGCCGGTCCAGCGCGCAAAGCGCAGCGTGACCAGCACATCGAGAATGGGGAATGCCAGTACAATCAACATGACGATAAAACGCATGGGGGCTCCTTGCCACGCACCGCGATCCAGCCTGCATTGCTGGTGCTGACGACGCTGCCGGAACGGGAGGCCGCCGACGCGCTCGCGCGCGAATTGCTGACCGCCCGCCTGGCCGCATGCGTTCACATCGGCGCGACGGTGCATTCACTTTATCACTGGCGCGGCCAAATCGAAACTGCCGAGGAGACCCCCATGGCGATCAAGACCCGCGCCGCATTGTATCCGCGGCTCGAGGCGGCAATTCGCGCCCATCACCCGTACGAACTTCCCGAAATTGTCGCTGTCCCCATCAGCCATGGTTTGCCCGAGTATCTCGAATGGATCGCCGAGGAAGCTTCCGGTGCGGCTCTTTAAGGGGAAAGCCCGCGCTGCGCTGGTGGTGCTTGCGCTTCTGATCGGCATTCCCGCGTTTGCCCAGGTCAATCCACTGCCTCCGGAGAAAGCGTTCCGCTTCTCGGCTCGGGCACTGAGCCCGCAGGCGGTTGAAGCGCGGTTCGCCATTGCCGACGGCTACTACCTTTATCGAGACAAGATCCACTTCGCGGTCGAGCCCCCCGAAGTCGGTTTACCGGTCCCGGCGCTTCCCGCCGGAAAAATCAAGGTCGATGAATTCTTCGGCAAAATGGAGACCTATCGGGGAAGTCTGGTCATAAGTTTGCCGCTTCAGGCCAGCCCGGGACAGCGCGTCGTCATCCAGGCGGAGTCGCAGGGCTGTGCGGACATCGGGATTTGCTATCCGCCCAACATCCAGCGCGTGACGGTGGCGCTTCCGGCGGCCGGTTCGCTGGCAGGTCCGGCAGTCGAAGCGACCAAGAAGAATTGGTTGGATTAGTAGGCGCTTACACTCGGCAGATCTCCATGGCGAAAACCGGATGGATCTTGACCACCGGCGTCGCAGTGATCGCCCTGGCTGCCGGACTCTATGCCGGTCTTTCACGCTCCCCGCCACCAGACGCCGCGATCCTGATGGCGCTTTCGTTGCCGGATACTCACGGCGGGGACCAGGCGCTTTCCCAATGGAAGGGCAAGGTCGTCGTCGTCAACTTCTGGGCGGCGCGAGCTCGGCGGACAGGGGGTTCAGTTCGTCGGTATCGCGATCGATGAGCTGGACAAGGTCACCCCATTCGAAAAAACCCTGGCGCTTAACTACCCCGTGTTGATCGGCGGCTATGGGGCTATGGAACTGTCCAAGACCTTCGGCAACCGCCTCGCGGCCCTCCCCTTCACTGTCATCGTTGACCGTCACGGCAAGATAGCCCATACTCAACTCGGGCGCCTTAAGCCGCCGCAACTTCGCTCAATCCTCAAGCAACTGCTTTAATTCCGCCCAACTCCAGGCTCCGCGGCCTTCTGCGTAGCTGGATTTCCACGAAGGCATCGCATGTTGGCGCGCTGCGGGAAGGACCGGCGGGGCGATATTCCGAGTAATTTACGCCAATTCCCGATAAAATAGGCTAACGCGCCGTAACGTCTTGGCTGATGGGGGCGTGCCTTGCTCGACTCATATGCGGGGCTTACTGGGCGAAGAGCTCCATGGATCTGCGCAAGCTAAAAACGCTCATCGAGCTGGTGGAGAACTCCGGCATCGCCGAGCTGGAGATTTCCGAGGGAGAGGAACGGGTCCGTATCACTCGTTCCTTGCCGCCCGGGCACCATGGGCTTACTCAGCCGCCCTCTCTGGCGGCTGCCCCCGCCGCGCTGGCTGGTCCGGCCACAATGGCGGGTGCGGAAACGACGCCGGTGGCTGCCGAAGGCCATGTGGTCAAATCTCCGATGGTCGGCACGTTTTATCGCGCTGCCGCGCCGGGCTCGGGTCCATTCGTCGAGGTCGGCGACACCGTCGCTGTTGGCGATCCCCTGTGCATCATCGAAGCCATGAAGCTCATGAACGAGATCGAAGCGGATCAGGCAGGCGTGGTCAAGGCGTTCCTGGTCGAGAACGGTCAGCCGGTGGAATACGGCCAGCCCCTGGTCGCTATAGGCTGATGCTGCGCGGTGGCGATCATTCGCTCGCCGCCTTTAGCTTCCCCGGAATACTTTCAAGGTGCCGACCAAGTCCGCCGGGCAATTGTTCGACAAGGTGCTGATCGCCAATCGGGGGGAAATCGCACTGCGCATTCAGCGCGCATGCCGTGAGCTCGGCATCAAGACGGTCATGGTCCACTCGGAAGCGGACGCCGATGCCAAGTATGTGCGGTTGGCCGACGAGTCCGTATGCATCGGTCCTCCCGCCTCGGCGCAGAGTTATCTCAATATCCCGGCGATCATCAGCGCGGCGGAAGTGACCGATGCACAGGCAATCCATCCCGGCTATGGGTTTCTCTCCGAGAACGCCGACTTCGCCGAAAAGGTCGAGAAAAGCGGGTTTGTGTTTATTGGACCGCGAGCCGACACCATTCGGCTCATGGGTGACAAGGTGAATGCGAAAGTCGCGATGGCCAAGGCGGGTATTCCTTGCGTGCCAGGTTCGGAAGGCGTCCTGCCGGAAGACACCAAGGAGATCATCAAAATCGCACGGGGAGTGAAGTATCCGGTGATCATCAAATCGGCCGCGGGCGGCGGAGGCCGCGGCATGCGCGTCGTTCACACCGAAGCCGCGCTGTTGTCCGCGGTGAGCCTGACGCGGGCGGAAGCCGGCGCGGCTTTCAGCAACCCAGCCGTGTACATGGAGAAGTACCTGGAGAAGCCTCGCCATATCGAGATCCAGGTTCTCGCCGACGAGCAAAAGAACGCGGTCTACCTGTTCGAGCGAGACTGTTCGATGCAGCGGCGTCACCAGAAGATCATCGAGGAGGCGCCCGCGCCCGGCATCCCGCTGCGGTCGTTGACGCGTATCGGCGAGCGATGCGCGGACGCCTGTCGCAAGATCGGTTACCGCGGTGCCGGGACGTTCGAGTTCCTCTATGAAGACGACGAATTTTTCTTTATCGAGATGAACACGAGGATCCAGGTCGAGCATCCGGTGACCGAGCTCGTCACTGGCATCGACATCGTCCAACAGCAAATACGCGTTGCCGCAGGACAGAGGCTCGCGTTTCGGCAGCGGGACGTGACCCGCCGCGGTCATGCGATCGAATGCCGCATCAATGCCGAGGACCCATACACGTTCGTCCCCTCACCGGGGCGGATCACTTCGTATCACGCTCCGGGAGGGCCCGGTATCCGCGTCGACTCGCACGCCTACCACAATTATTTCGTGCCGCCGAACTACGACTCGATGGTGGGCAAGGTCATCGCCTTCGGAGACACCCGTGAGCAGGCCATCGCGCGCATGCGAATCGCGCTCTCCGAAATGGTCGTCGAGGGGATCAAGACCAATATCCCGCTGCATCAGGAACTGCTGCTCGATGATGCGTTTCTTCGCGGAGGCGCGTCGATCCACTACCTGGAGCAGCGAATGGCGAAGCGGAAGCCGACTGCGTAATGCCCTACCTTGCGCTTTCGTTCGACGCCCTCGCGAGCGATGTCGAGCGCTGGTCGGATGCGTTGCTCGAGCAAGGCGCGCTGTCCATCGATGCCGAGGATCGAAATGCGGGGACCGCGCGCGAAATCGCGCGTTACGGCGATCCGGACTGCATCGATCCGGAGCTCTGGCCTGTCTGTCGTGTAACCGCATTGTTTCCCGGCGGTGTCGATGTGCGGCTTATCCTGACTCGCACCAGCGAATTGCTCGACCTGCATCCGCCTGCGACGCATTCGGTGGAAAGCATCGAGGAGTCGGACTGGGTGCGGCTCACACAGGCCCAGTTTCCGCCGCTCTGTGTCGGCGGCAAGCTGTGGATCGTGCCATCCTGGGCCGAGCCGGTCGATTCGCGGGCGGTCAATCTGCGGCTCGATCCGGGGCTCGCCTTCGGCACCGGCAGCCATCCCACGACGCGACTCTGTCTGCAGTGGTTGGCGCAGCACCTGCGGCGCGGCGAGTCGGTCCTGGATTACGGCTGCGGTTCCGGAATTCTGGCAATTGCAGCCGCCATGCTGGGCGCAGCCGAAGTCAGCGGCGTCGACAACGACCCTCAGGCTGTCGCGACGAGCCGTTCGAACGCACTGCGCAATGCGGTCGCCGCGCGCTTTGAATCGCCCGACACCATGCCCGAAGCGCAAGTCGACGTCGTCGTTGCGAACATTCTTGCCGATCCGCTGAAACTGCTCGCGCCAATCCTCGCCAAGCGCGTACGCGCCGGTGGAAGAATTGTGCTATCGGGCATTCTCGGGCCGCAAGCCGCCTCCGTGGGCGAAACGTACCGGCGGTGGTTTACTATCGATTTGTGGGGACGAGACGAAGAATGGGTGGCGTTGGCGGGCACGCGGTGTCGTGACCATGGCTGAAGAAAAATTCACCCGCTGTCCGGGCTGCAGTACGATTTTTCGGGTCATCCCGCAACAGCTTGCCTTGCGGGCCGGGCAGGTTCGCTGTGGGCATTGCCAGACCGTATTCGACGGCGTTGCCTCGCTGGTTTCGCTTGCGCCACAGCTTCGCGAAGCGCGCGAAGAGCCTGAATACGATGAAATCGCTCAGGGGCCGCCGACGGTCACGCTGCGCAGCGCGCACGCGCTCCAGCTCGCGCCCGACGACGCGGACCAAAGAGTCGAACCCGCAATCGACGAACCCTTCGGAACGAGCGGGACCTCGCAGGTTCTCAACGCCGAGCAGGCGTATGCCGCGCGATTTTCATGGCAGGAAAAACGCGAGCGCAAAACCGTCCTCACGTGGTTCTACGCCACCGCCATTCCGCTGCTGATGTTGCTGTTCGCGGCGCAGGCGCTCTTTCATTTCCGCGACGCGATCGCCGCACATTGGCCCACTGCGAAGCCGTTGCTCATTCGCATGTGCGCAGTCGCGGATTGCAAAGTGCGGCCGCTGCAGGACGTTGAGCACCTGTCGATTGAAGCGTCCGATCTGCAGGCAGATCCCGCGGACAAAGGTCTGTTGACTCTATCCGCGATGATCCGCAATCGAGCGCCCTACTCGGTGGCGTACCCCCATATCGAGCTCACACTTACCGATACGCAGGACCAAATCGTCGTGCGGCGGGCGATCGTCCCTTCGGAGTACTTGAGCGGCGCCGTGGATACGGAATCCGGTGTTCCCGGCAACAGCGAGCTGGCCGTGAAACTGTTTATCGATGCAAGTGCAACGACGCAAGCGGGCTATCAAGTGTATTTGTTCTATCCCTGACGGTCAGCCTGTCGCCGACGTTGGTGATTCCTATGGTGCCCGGCTGCTGCTGCGCATCCTTAATGCCTGCAAAAGTTCGCTGCGCGCAACGAGCTCGATGCATGCTGAAAATTCATTGCTT
>VBCZ01000072.1:1717-22563 GCA_005889025.1 Betaproteobacteria bacterium | reverse complement strand
GTCGGCATTCGCCGCGTCGGGCCACGCCTCTGCGCGCACGCGCTCGATCGCGGCGACGTCGAGGCGGCCGAGATCGGCGGCACTGGCGTCGTCGAGCCAGCGCCGGCTCATCACCGCCTGCGCCCGTCGCTCTTCCAGCGGTGCATCGTCGAGATAGGCGTATGGGCGCGCGGTCAGGATTTCCAGCGCCAGCGTGCGGCGAACATCGGCGCATCCAGCGTCGCCTGAACGAGGATGGGGCGCACCGTCTTGGAGTTCAGATAGCGTGCAACGCCTTCGAGCGGGAAGCTGTGGCTGGTCGAGAGCGAAAGCACGATCGCATCCTCGGTTGCGGCGGCCTGCAGCTCGAAATTGAACCTGGTGCAAAAGCGCTTGCGCAACGCGAGTCCCCAGGCGCGGTTGATGCGGCTGCCGAACGGCGAGTGAATCACCAGCTGCATCCCGCCGGACTCATCGAAGAAGCGCTCGAAGATGACGGTCTTCTGCGTGGGCAGCGTACCGAGCGCCGCCTGCGCCGTGGCGAGATAATCGACCAGCTGCCCCGCGGCCGGCGCCGACACGCCGATGGCCTGCACGACCTGCTCGAACGCAGCCTGCTTGTCGCCTTCCTCGCCCAGTCGCGAGGAAATTTCTTCGCGCAATCGCGACACCGCATGCGACAGCTCGTTGGTGCGCGCGGGGGCCTCGCCCAGCCAGAAGGGAATCGTCGGCGGCTGGCCATGGGCATCGTCGACCCGCACCCGCCCGGCTTCCACACGCAGGATGCGATACGAGCTGTTGCCCAGCTGGAAAATATCGCCGGCGAGGCTCTCCACCGCGAAGTCCTCGTTGACTGTGCCCACGAGCGCTCCGGCGGGCTCCAGCACCACATCGTAGTCGGCGTTGTCGGGAATCGCGCCGCCGGAAGTGAGCGCCGTGAGGCGCGCTCCGCGCCTGCCGCGCAGCACGCCGTTGACCGCGTCGCGATGGACATAGGCGGCGCGATGTCCTCTTCGCGTGCTGAACCCTTCGGCGAGCGTGCGCACGACATCCTTGTACTCGTCGCGCGTGAGCTTCGCGTACGGGTAGGCACGCCGCACGAGGTCGAACAAGGCGTCTTCCGGCCATTCCTTCGCCGCGACCTCGGCGACGATCTGTTGCGAGAGCACGTCCAGCGGCTTGGGTGGAATGATCAGCCGGTCGAGCTCGCCGCGCCGCACCGCATCGAGCAGCGCGGTGCATTCGACCAGCTCGTCGCGAGAGAGAGGAAAAATGCGCGCTTTGGGCACGCCGCCGACCTGGTGACTCGCCCGTCCCGCCCGTTGCAGAAACGTCGCGATCGATCGGGGCGATCCCAGCTGGCACACCAGCTCGATATCGCCGATGTCGATGCCGAGCTCCAGCGACGCGGTTGCGACCAGCACTTTCAATTCGCCGCTTTTCAAACGCTGCTCGGCCTTGAGCCGCAGCTCCTTGGCCATGCTGCCATGGTGCGCGGTGACGTACTCGGCGCCGAGCCGCTCGGACAAGTGTCTTGCGGCGCGCTCGGCCATGCGCCGCGTGTTGACAAAGATGAGCGTCGTTCGATGGCCGAGCGCAAGCTCGGCGAGCCGGCCGTACACCTGCTGCCACACTTCGTTCGACATCACCGCTTCGAGCGGCGACGACGGCACCTCGATCGCAAGATCGCGTGGACGGATATGGCCGGCGTCGACGATGACGCAATCGTCGCGCCTGCCGCCGACGAGAAAGCGCGCGATCTCCTCGAGAGGGCATGAATTTCGTCGACGATGACCGTGCGGGTCGTCGCCAGCATCTTGCGCCCCGATTCGGAGCCAAGCAGCACGTAGAGCGACTCGGGCGTCGTGACGACGATGTGCGGTGGCCGCCGGCGCATCCCGGCCCGGTCGACCTGTGGCGTATCGCCCGTACGATCCAGGATACGAATGTCGACGTGCGGCAATTCCAGCGCCTCGAGCTCGGCCCGGATGCCGGCAAGAGGCACCGACAGATTCTTGTGGATATCGTTGGACAGCGCCTTGAGCGGAGAAACGTAGACCACCAGCGTCTCATCGGGCAGTGGGTTCTCGACACCACGGCGTACCAGGTGATCGATCGCGGCAAGGAAGGCAGCCAGGGTCTTGCCGGACCCGGTAGGCGCGGCGACCAGCACGTTCCTTTCCGCCTGAATCTCAGGCCAGGCACGAGCCTGCGCCTCCGTCGGAGCGGCAAATTGCTTACGGAACCAGGCATCGACGGCCGGAATCCCGGCGAAGCCTGTCCCGGCCCTTCGACTACGCTCAGGATAGACTGCGGCCGGGGGCCAGGCTCCAAGTTCCTCACTGCAGATTTCGCCCGGGCTTTAGTTACCACAATGAGCCGGGGCGACCTTGGGCCATTCCGTCACCCAATTTCGAAAAGCTCTATTGCTCCAGGCTGCGGCGGCTGAGCCATTCAAGATAAAGCAAAAGCAAAAAAATTCAATCGTTGTGTGGGCGCGAGGCCTAAACCCGCTCCGCCCGGCGGCTCTTCGCGGCCGCATACGCCAATCCGCCTTACCGAGGTTTACGGAAATGGTTGACGACCATTTCCGTCACGATGCTCCCCTCGTCCGCAGCAGCGGGAGAGGGGATGGGGGTGAGGGCTAAGCGTTGCGAATATTCCGCCATTGATGCAAAGCTCAGTAGAATAATGCCTGCGGCGATTCCACCGCCGGCCGCCGCGGCTAGGCACGCGGAATGCCGGGATCATCACGAATGCAAATCGACTGGGCCTCGTTCACGCCATGGTCCGCCGTCATCGGCGGCGTGATCATCGGCGTCGCCGTCGCGATGTTTGTCCTCGTCAATGGACGCATTGCCGGCATCAGCGGCATCATCGGCGGTCTGGTTCGGCCAACCTATCCCGATCTCGCCTGGCGAGCCGCTTTTGTGCTGGGCCTGCTCGTGGCGCCTGTTATTTACGCGCGTATCGCACTGCTTCCCGCGATCGAGATCGATGCGAATTATCCGACCACCATCGTCGCCGGTCTGCTGGTCGGTGTGGGCACGCGGTACGGCGCGGGGTGCACCAGCGGTCACGGTGTATGCGGCGTTTCGCGCCTGTCGCCGCGCTCGCTCGTGGCCACGCTGTCATTCATGGCGGCAGGGATCGCGACGGTGTTCGTCGTTCGGCATGTCGCCGGATTCTAACGGACCGCGCGTGTATACGATTTCATCTTTTCTTGCAGGGCTCGTGTTCGGGATTGGCCTCATCGTATCGGGCATGGTCAGCCCGACGAAAGTGCTCGGCTTCCTCGATCTCGCGGGCAAATGGGACCCGTCGCTCGCTCTGGTGATGGCCGGCGCGATTGCCGTCGGTGCGCCCGCTTTTCTCCTGGCTGCGTTGCCCGACGCCCGCCACATCGATCGCCGCCTCGTGCTTGGAAGCGTGGCCTTCGGTGTCAGCTGGGGGCTCGCGGGCTTCTGCCCGGGGCCCGCCGTAGCGGCGGTCGGTGCCGGCCAGATGAAGGCGCTGCTCTTCATTGCGGCAATGGTCGCTGGGATGCTTGCGTTCGAGCTCGCGGAACGCGCACGTTCGAGCATCGATCTCGGCGCGCAAGTCGTCGATGACCGGTAGCCTGGAATGCTGATATTTCGCCAGCTCTTCGACCCGCAGTCGTCGACCTATTCCTACCTGCTGGCGGACAGCCGCACGCACGAGGCCCTCCTGATCGACCCGGTTTTCGAGCAGGCGCGACGCGACGCAGCGTTGATCCAGGAGCTCGGGCTCAAGCTCGTCGCCACGCTCGAGACGCACATTCATGCCGATCATGTGACCGGCGGGTGGTTGCTGAAGCGGCAGTTCGGCAGTGACATCGCGGCCTCCGCGGCGAGCGGCGAGGTCCGCGCTACGCCGGGCCACACCCACGGGTGCGTCACCTATGTCATCGACGACGAGAGCATGGCGTTCACCGGCGACTGCCTGCTGATCCGGGGCAGCGGCCGGACCGATTTCCAGCAGGGCGATCCGCGGGCGATGTACCGCTCGGTGCGCAGCCACATCCTGACTTTGCCGCCGACCTGCCTGCTCTATCCGGCGCACGACTACACCGGCCTCACCGTGACCAGCGTCGCGGAGGAGCGGCGATTCAACCCCCGCCTGGGCGGAGACATCGGCGAGGCGGATTTCGTCGGATACATGAACAACCTTGGGCTGCCGCATCCGAAGCTTATCGACATCGCGGTGCCCGCCAATCTCAAGTGCGGCCAGCCGGAGCGCGACACGGCGCTTCCCGCAGATCCGGCATGGGCACCGTTGACTTTCACGTTCGCCGGCATATGGGAAATCCAGCCGGAAGCGCTGGAGGAACGCGCCGCGAAGCTTCAGATCGTCGACGTGCGCCAGCCGGACGAATACATTGGACCGCTCGGCCGGATTCACGGCTCGAAGCTCATCCCGCTGGGTGAGCTTCCCGCGCGCTCGGCCGAGCTGTCGCGCGATCGGCCGGTGGTCGCCGTGTGCCGCTCGGGTGCTCGATCGGCGCAGGCGTCGGTGCTGTTGCGGAAGGCGGGGTTCAGCGATGTCGCCAATCTCGCCGGCGGCATGTTGCGCTGGCGTGCCGAGGGGCACCCCGTCGAAGGCGGCCGGGAGTAAAGCGATGAGCCACGATTCCCCGCACGAGGGCGACCTGCACGATCACGACCAGGCACGCGGGCATGACCGCTCGCAAGGCGGCTCGGAGCTTTCGGAAATGGACGCGAGGGTGCGCGCGCTCGAATCGCTCCTCGTGGAAAAAGGCTACGTCGATCCCGCGGCGCTGGATATCCTCATCGAGACCTACGAGACCAAGGTCGGGCCGCACAACGGCGCGCGTGTCGTCGCCAAGGCGTGGGTCGACGCCGACTTCCGCGCGCGGCTGCTGCACGATGCGACGGAGGCGATCGCCTCGCTGGGTTACACCGGCAGGCAAGGAGAGCACATGGTCGCGCTGGAGAATACCGCGCGCGTTCACAACATGGTCGTGTGCACCTTGTGCTCGTGTTACCCATGGTCGGTGCTGGGCCTTCCTCCCATCTGGTACAAATCCGCGCCTTACCGATCGCGCGCGGTGATCGATCCGCATGGCGTGTTGCGGGATTTCGACGTGATGCTTGCGGACGGCGTCGAGCTTCGGGTATGGGATTCGACGGCCGAAATCCGCTACCTGGTGCTTCCGATGCGCCCCGCCGGCACGGAGGGCTGGAGCGAGGAAGAGCTGGCTTCGCTGGTGACGCGCGATTCGATGATCGGCACCGGCTTGCCGAAATCGGCGGATACAAGGCACGTAGCATGAACGGCGTCCACGACATGGGCGGTATGCAGAATTTCGGCCCGGTCGTGCGTGAGCACGGCGAGCCGCCATTTCACGCCGATTGGGAGCGGCGCGCTTTTGCGCTGACGCTTGCCATGGGCGGTACACGGATGTGGAATCTCGATCAAACGCGCGCAGCACGCGAGAGTCTGCCGCCGGCGCAATATCTCGGCAGCAGTTATTACCAGATATGGATCGAAGCCTTGGCCAAGCTCATGCTCGAAAGGGGCTTGGTGACTCGCGAAGAGCTCGCCGATGGACGCATGCGCAGCCCGCCCGTCCCGACGCCGGGAGTTCTTGCAGCGGAAGGCGTCGCTGCCGTGCTTGCACAGGGAAAATCCACGCAACGACCGATTTCAACCCCGGCGCGCTTCGGCATCGGCGACGCGGTGCGCACGCGAGTCATCAATATTGCGACGCATACCCGGCTGCCGCGCTATTGCCGCGGCAAGCAGGGAACGATCGTTGCAGTTCACGGCTCGCACGTGTTCCCTGACACCAACGCGCTGGGCAAAGGCGAACAGCCGCAATGGCTCTATACGGTGCGCTTCGACGCCGTCGAGCTGTGGGGGCCGGACACCACCGCCGGAGCGGTCCACGTCGACTGCTGGGAACCGTATCTCGAAGCGCTCACGAGATCGCGGTGAAACCGGAGCTATTCGACCAGGCCGCCCTGACGCTCCCCGCATTGCCGCGCGATGCGGGGGGACCGGTGTTCCGGGCACCGTGGGAAGCGCAGGCGTTCGCGATGACTCTGGCACTTCATGAGCGAGGCGCCTTCAGCTGGAGCGAGTGGGGAGAGGCGCTCTCCGAAGCGATCGCCGAGGCCGGCAGGGCTGGCGACGCGGACACGGGCGAGCACTACTACCGGCACTGGCTGACCGCGCTGGAGCGCATCGCCGCACGCAAGGGACTGGTGACCGAATCGCTGCTGCGGCAACGTCGAGATGAGTGGGAAGTTGCCGCGCGGCGGACGCCGCACGGCCAGCCGATTCACCTGTAGCTCCCACGCGGGCGACTCGCGGTTAAAAAAAGGAGATGCGTATGCCCTTCTCGCCCGGAATCATCGATAACGCGAAGCCGCGGACTCGCGCACGCGCGCCAACCATCGCGCACGCGCTCGCGGCGGCCCTGGGCGTGGTACTTCTTTATCTCGCGGGCTTCGCGCAAACCGAGAATCTTCACAACGGCGCTCACGATACCCGGCACGCCTCCGGATTTCCCTGCCATTGACGCCGTGATCGCCCTGCTCAATCGGATAGTCGGCACCGCTGGGGTGGCGGGCCTGTTATCGGGGCTGTTGTTGACCGGGGTTCAGCAGCTGCAGCTCGCACCGCTGATCCGGGACGCCGAGCGCTACGAAGCCACAGCGGCGCAGACGTCGAGCGCGTTGCACGACCACGCCGCGCCCGATCCGGACGCAGGGATGCCGCAGGCTGGATTGCGGCGAACGCTCAATACCGGCCTGGCCAATATCGTCGTTGCGATCGGCTTCGCGTTGCTCCTGGCGTCTGCGATGTCCTCGCGCGCCAGCTCGGGCTATCGCGCGGGAATCGCGTGGGGGGCTGCCGGCTACGCCGTATTCTTCGTGTCACCCGCGTTGGGATTGCCACCTCGATTGCCGGGTGCGGACGCTGCCCCGCTTCTCGCGCGCGAGCTCTGGTGGGGCTTGGCTGTGCTGTGCACAGCGGCGGGTCTGTGGCTGGCGGCGTTGCAACGCAATCGCGCGCTGTGCCTCATGGGCGTCTTTCTCCTGGTCGTTCCGCACGCGATCGGCGCTCCCCAACCGCAAATCACCGCGAACAGCATCCCCGCCGATCTGGAGCGGGAGTTCATTTTCGCGGCATTCTTCGCCAATGCCGTGTTGTGGCTAGCGCTTGGGACGTCGACCGGATATTTTCTCGGCACACGGAGGCCCCGTCCTGCGCACACTGATTGAACGCTTCGCCGGTGAGTCCGTTTTTGTCCTACATCCATGAAAAAAACTTCTCCACGCAGCGGCAGCCCAAACCCCACCCGCACAGGGCGCGCGAAGACCGGCCGCGCCACGTTGCGTGCCAAATTCGCTGCCGATGAATACGTTCGCATCGTTCCGCTGCACGCGGCGAAGCCATCCGTCAGAGAACTGGTTCGCGCGGAGCTACGCGATCCGTTCGACGGCTTGCAGTTGCTCGCGGCACCCGTCGCGAAGCTCACCTATCGCGGTGGCGCGCTGCTGCAGAACGTGGAGGTGTTCACGATATTCTGGGGCAAGCAGTGGGCCACCGCGGCAAGCGCGAAAGCGCTGATGACCAAGATCAATCAATTCTTTACCGATATCGTGACGAGCGCCCTGATCGACCAGCTCGCCGAATACAACGTCGTCGGCAAGAAGATCGGCCACGGCAAGTTCGTCGGAAGCAAAGTCATCACCGCGAACGCGCCTTCAGGCAGCATCAGCGACTCGCAGATCGCGAAGCAGCTCGGACAGTGGATCTCAGGCAAGGTCGTGCCGATGAACAACAAGAACTCGCTCTATTTCGTGTACGTCGATCCCGGCGTTGTATCGATCATGGGCGGCAGCAAGTCCTGCCAGAACTATTGCGGCTATCACAACAACGCGGGCGCGCGCTATTACGCGGTGATGCCGTATCCGGGCTGCACCGGCTGCCTGGGCGGTCTGTCCGCCATCGATGCCCTCACCGGCACCAGCTCGCATGAGTTGTGCGAGGCGATCACCGACCCGGTACCCGGGCAGGGATGGTACGACGACAACAATGGCGAGATCGGCGACATCTGCGCCTGGAACTTCAAGCGGGTCGGAGGCTGGAACGTCCAGCTCGAGTGGTCCAATACCCAGGGAAAGTGCGTATAGCTCCATCGCGCGCCGGCGTCGGCCCCGCGGTTTGAGCCCGACGTGCAAGGCATTTGCTGGAGTCGCCGGACGATGCGACAAAAAAAGGCCTGCGACAAATCGCAGGCCCTTTATCACGAAGCTATACTTTTTTACGTCGTCAACGAGTTGCGGCGGACCAGGTGATAGATCGCCAGCAGGATGATCGCGCCTACCACCGAGCCGATAAACCCCGCGGGTTCGCCCGCCGCATACAAGCCCAAGGCTTGACCACCGTAAGTGGCGAGCAGCGAGCCCGCAATACCGATCACCGCAGTGATGAAAAAGCCGCTCGGATCGCGTCCCGGGGTTAGCATTTTCGCCAGCAGCCCGACGACGAAACCGATCAGTATGATCCAGACAATGTGCATCTCTAACCTCGTAGGGAATTGCAACGAGACCATGTTCGCGCAAGCAACTGCCGGTGGACAATGGGACGCGGTCGTATTTTGTTGTAGGAGCGAGCGGAAGCGCGCCTCAGGCAATGTCTGGCCCACCGATTTTTCGCATTGCTTGCAGTCGATGCGGGTCGAAACGGCCCGCGTGGGCGCCCGTGTATAGTCGGTCGGATTGCCGCCGCGGGAGCCTGCCCTGCTGATGTCCGCCGCCGAGTATCGCGAGTCGCTGCGCCGCTACCAGCCGGTCGTCTACGTCGAGGGGAAGCAAGTAGCCGACGTCGCCGGTGAACCCTCGCTTGCGCCCGGCGTCACGGATTCGTCGCTGCGACACGGCGGGATGGCCGCGGATTAATGAGCGAACTCTTTCCGCAAAAGCCGCGGCAGGCGCGTTCGGTGGCCAGAATTGACCGCGAGCGCTGCCTGCTGCTGGTGGTCGACGTCCAGGAGCGGCTGGCGCCGCAGGTTCTCGGCCATGAATCGCTGATCGCGCACATCGAGGCGCTGATCTGGGCTGCGCAATACCTCGGCATGCCCAGGCTCGCGACGGAGCACTGTCCCGATCGGATCGGAGCGCTGATACCGCGGCTGCGCGAGCGATTCCTGCCCGAGGAAATCTATAGGAAGACGCGCTTTGGCGCCGCCGATCACCCCGAGTTCGAGAGCATGGTTCGCTCGCGCGGGCGCTCGCAGATCGTCGTTGCCGGGATGGAAGCGCACGTATGTGTGATGCAAACGACTCTGGCGCTCGCCGCGAAAGGCTTCGACATGTTCGTGGTCGGCGATGCGGTGGGATCGAGGCAAGAGCGTCAGCAGGACCGCGAGCTCGCGCTCGCTCGCATGCGAGACGCCGGATGCATCTTGCTCGGGACGGAATCGGCATTGTTCGAATGCACTGCCGCGGGCGACGATCCGGCGTTCCGCGACGTACTGGCGCTGGTGAAATCGTTGCCGGGATGAACATGCCGGATACAATGGCGGCGTGCGCTCGCGGCGGAGCCTACTTGCTCGCTGCGGCAATCCTCGGAGCGTGCGCCATATCGACCATGCCCGCCTCTTCGCCACGCGACGCCGCCATCGAGCTCGCACCCAGAGGCAAGCTTCGGGCCGCAATCAATTTCGGGAATCCGATTCTCGCAACCAGGGATCCGCGCTCGGGCGAGACGACGGGCGTCTCGGTGGACCTCGCACGCGAACTGGCACACCGTCTTGGAGTGCCGCTGGAGCTCGTGACGTTCCCCGCGGCGGGGAAAGTCGTCGAGGCGATCGGCAGCAATGCATGGGATGTCGCGTTCCTCGCGATCGATCCCGAGCGTGCGCGCGAAATCGACTACACCGCGGCGTACGTCATCATCGAAGGCGCCTATCTGGTGCCGAGTGGCTCGCCGATACGCGCCAACAGCGACGTGGACCGCGACGGTGTGCGGGTCGTCGTCGGCGCGGGGAGTGCGTACGACCTGTATCTTACGCGCGAGCTCAAGCGCGCCAAGATCGTGCGGGCACCAACGTCACCTGCGGTAGTCGACACCATGATGGCGCACTCGCTCGATGTCGCCGCAGGCGTGAAGCAGCAGCTCGAGGCCGATGCAAAACGGGTCGGTGGCGTGCGATTGCTCGAGGGGCGCTTCATGGTCATCAATCAGGCGATGGCCATTCCGAAGGGGCGAGACGCCGGCACGCGCTATGTCACGAGCTTCGTCGAGGAAATGAAGGCATCGGGCTTCGTCGCCGAAGCCCTGAGGCGGCATGTAATCGAGGGCGCCGTCGTTGCGCCGTTGTCGACCCCCTGACGCGCACCGATACACGCCGCAAAAAAGCGATGCTTTGCGGCTGCCGAATTGGCCGACGGCGGACGGCCGCGCTACTTCTTCTTCGGGTAGTTGATCACCGTCTCGTCGAGGCTCGGATCGCTGCCCTGCATGTCATCGACGAGGCTGGGATCGAGTCCCAACTCTTCCGCTTCGGCTGCGCCGCCGACGCCTTGCATATCGCTGCCGGTATCCGAGCTGTCGCTCGGGCCGAGCGCTTCGGTGTCGTGCCCGCGATAAATCCACCGTGATCCTTCGCCTGTGCGAAACAGTATATTGACCGCCATCTTCGCCTCCGTTTTTCGTGCCGCTTACGTATTCGCCGTATCCCGCTTGCGCGGCGAAGCGGCCGAAACCGTCTTCGACTCGAGCAATTTAATCTTGCTCTTCATGAACCGACGCCCATCGCTTCCCGTTGCTCGAGCGAAAAATTCTCAAGCGCATCATCCCAAGCTGCTCGAGGTGTGTCAGTCAGACGAGCACCGAAAATGATGTAAGCGCTCTTCCTACGTCAGGCGAGAGGGCGTCTACCTGAACGGCGCGGGAACCTCGACTTTCGCGACGAAAGGCTTAGGCCGTTAGTCTGCGGCTCGGCTTGGGTCTTGACGATATGCTCCTCAGAGTCGCGATTGCTGGCAATACCGACCTGAAAGCTAAAGGCAGGGTGTGCCCTCGCAAACTAGGCACCGCCGGCGGGTTGGGGCCAGCGCCGGAGTGCGCGAACGCGGCTACTGAGCTTTGCAGAAATGACTGACAATCAGCAAAGCTCAACCCTTGTATGTCGATGGCGAAACCAAAAGAAACGGGGGTGAGCGGATGGTTTCGATGTGGTGGGTGCTGGTGGCTCTTTGGGGAGGCGGCTGCGCCGGTGTGCTGGTGATGACACTCATGGTCATCGCGCGCGGACTGCCGGACCAACCGGCGGGGCGGGTCGACCTATCCGAGATGCCTCGCTAGCAACCTAAGCCGCTCGAAATGGCGTTGATTCGGCGATTCGCCGGTCGTCCGGTGCGTCGTTGTGCTTCGCGATCGTCTCGACCGCGAGGATGTGCCCTCTGTCGAAATCCGGTTGTTTCCCGGATTGCGCAGTCGCAAAACCGCGGCGCGCCAAGCTCGCGCTATTTTTGCGAAGGAGAAGATGATTCGGCGCTGCCGCTATCGATAAGCCTTTTCAGTCGCGCGATCTGCTCCCCGAGAACTTCATCGACCGGCCCCGCCCACTTCTTGATCCCGTCGGTGGCATAACCCCCCACGCGATAGCGAAGGGCGATGTCGGTTCCACCGCCAGCCGTGCCGGTAAGCGCGATCGTCATGCTCCCTGCCACGCCCAGCGACTGCAAGGGCCCCAGCGCGCCCGAAAAGCGGAGCGCCTGATTCGGCGCCACATACGTCACGGTGAGATGTTGCACCCCGCCGCCGTCCTTGAGGCGCTCGCAGAAACATCCGCCAGGCCGAGCGTCCAGAGTCAAATTGGCGGAGTCGCCGGAAAACGTGTGAGCCTTGTTCCACCACGCGGCGATATTGACGAGGCGGGCATAGGATTCCTTCGGCGACGCCGCCACCGAGACGGTTTCGAGCACTTCGAAGCCGGTGTCGGTGCCGCTGATGATCGCTGCGGATGCAATAAGCGGAAACCCGAATGCCCCGCCCAGCAGCAGGCCTTTCACGATGAGATTGGATTGCGCAGTCATGGGATTCGAGTGATCGACGAATTCAGAGGGCGCAGGATAACAGCAGTTACTGTGGTTCCGTTAATAACTGCACTGCTTTCGTCCGTTCGTGGTGAGCTAGCCTGTCCTCGAACGGACTTTCATCAAATTACTTGTGGAATGCCACACCACGTGCACTCTCTGCAGCGAAGCGTCCGCTACGCTCCGGTTCTCTTATCGAGGGGCGGCTTCCGACGTCTTCGGAGCGATCGGCAATGCTCGGACATCTCTGTGCCGTTTACGATAGACCAAACTCCCGCGCGAGCAGCTCGTAGGATCGGTGACGTGGCGCAGGGTCGTAGGTCCACGTGACGATGACGAGCTCATCGAGCGCGAGCCGAAGCGCCTCTTGTCTGAGCGCCACCGCGACGGCGTCGGCCTTCCCGACGAACGCTCTCCTGCGCATGTCTTCGATGCGCGCGAGTTCGACCTCGCTGTAGGGATGGCGTATCGCTTCCTCAGGCGAAACCAGCGGCGCGCGTAAGCCCTTCTCGAACCCGATGCGCCAGAATTCGCGCGTCGTTGCCAGGTGCCGCGCCTCTTTATCCGTGTCAGCGGCGAGCGCCCAGATACATATCGTCGCGACCGGATGCGGAAAGCGAGGGCTCGGCCGGTAATTCTCGCGGTACAGGCGCAACGCCTCTTCGACCCCGCGACCTTCACTGAAGAAATAAGCGAATGCATACGGCAGGCCGAAATGCGCCGCAAGGCGCGCCCCGTAGTCAGAGCTGCCGAGGATCCACAGCTCGGGATGGGTCGACCCCTGCAGGTGCGCGCGGATCGCCTTGAAAGGATGATCGTCGGCGAGCGGCGTTCCCGTGACCCATGCGTAGAGATCGATCACCTGCCGTGGGAACTCCTCGGCTGCGTTGGCGGCGTCGGGATTGAGCGCGAATGCGGTCAACCGGTCCGAGCCCGGCGCACGCCCGACGCCGAGGTCGATACGCCCCGGCGCAATGGCTTCCAGGACCCGGAACTGCTCGGCGACCTTGAGAGGGGAGTAATGAGGGAGCATGACCCCGGCACTTCCGACGCGGATGCGCCGCGTCGTCGCTGCGATAGCGGCAATGAGTACTTCGGGTGCGGTGCCGACGATGCTTTCGCTGTTGTGATGCTCGGACACCCAGTACCGACGGTAGCCGAGCGCGTCGCAGTGCGACGCGAGCGCAAGCGTGTCGCGGATCGCCTCGTCTTCCGGGCGAGCCTTCGCCGCGGTCGACTGGTCGAGAACCGAGAGTTTCACGTGCAGTGGAAACGCCGGGCGCGGAAGGTCGAGCGGCGGGCGCGAGCAAACGCGCTATTTATCGTGTCGGCGTATGTATTCGGCAATCGAGCGTTCGTCGAACCATGCGACTTCCTTCGCCAAGGTCGCCTCGACCAAGTCTTGCGCTTCCTTGGCAAGATGGCGGCGAATCAACCCCAGGAATTTGGATGGCGCGATGAGGTGCAACGACTCGAACCGTTGAGTTGCTCGGGCTTTTTCGAGATGATCGGTCAGCCGTTTTGCAAACAGCTCGGCTTCGTGCTCCTGCGGCTCGACCTGCTTAGTCGCGGCATGACCCTGGTTTTGCTCTCCCTTGCCGTAGTAGCGCCCGCTCGCGTCCGATTTCAGGTCGCGGTTGTGCGCCCTGCCTTCCGGATGGACGAACGCTTCGATCTCGTGGACGTCGCGCGTTGCGCCGCGCACTTCGAAAATCTTTGCGCGGCTGCTGTCAGCGACCAGGATCCAGGTGGTTTTCAAGGCGGTTGAAAGAGCGCGTGACAATGGCTGAAATGCTTCCGGCGTCCTGCCCTCGCATAAGGGCGAGGGCAGGCGCATTTTATTATGAATAGTTGAGCGGGTGCTGCCGGTAGCTTACTTTGCATCAGCGCCGGTGACCCGCAGCTGACGCAAAGAGCCTTCTGGGTTTATCGATTCTTGCTGCCCTGGCCGCTGGACCCCGAGCCTTGACCGCCGGACCCTCCGCGCGACTTCGAGCTGCCCGATTCGCTTTCGTCTCGGCCGCTCTGCCCCATTTGTCCGCCCTGGCCGCCCTGCTGACCGCCTCGTTGCGATTCTCCGGACTGTTGACGCTGGCCTCCCGATCCGCCGCCGCTCTGGCTCGATTGCCGCGATTGATCCGACGAGGATTGATTGCCGCCGCTTTGACTGCGGCCGCCCTGGCTCGAACCGCCTTGCTGATTGCCCTTGTTGCCTTGGCCTTGATTGGTTCCCATCTGAAGCTCCATTGGATTGGTGGACGCGGACGGATATCGGGCGGTGACTGCTGGGGACCACCCGCCCGTAATTACATATCCTTCCCGTCCAACCCTCAGCAGCAGCCTCGCCGACGCACTATTCATGCCACGCGACCGACCCCGTCGCGCGTGCGCCTAAAGTCGCATCGCGGCGCCGAAAACGGCCAACTTTCCTTCTCCAGCGCCTCGCCTCGAAGGATGTAACTCACTCCAAAGCCGGCCGGAATTACAAAAGGTCGACCGCCTTTTAGCGCCGTGCTGGGTCGATCGTGGCCGCCTGGAGGTAGACTCTTTCCATGCAGCCCCGGACCCGCTTCACCCGCAGCGGCAACGTGCACATCGCGTATCAGGTCGTCGGCGAAGGCCCCTTCGATCTCGTGTACGTCCCCGGCTGGGTATCGCATGTGGAGCTTGCGTGGGAAGAGCCTACCCTCGCAAGTTTTCTCGAAAGACTGGCATCGTTCTCGCGCCTCATCGTGTTCGACAAGCGCGGGACCGGTTTGTCCGACCGCGTTCCGGACGATCAGCTTCCGAGCCATGAAGAGCGCATGGACGATATCCGCGCCGTCATGGACGCGGCAGGGTCGGAGCGCGCGGCGTTCTTCGGCGTCTCCGAGGGCGGAGGATTGGCCGCGCTCTTCGCGGCCACCTATCCGCAGAGAACGACCGCGCTCGTGCTTTGTGGCAGCTTCGCCAAGCGCATCTGGAGTCCGGACTATCCCTGGGCTCCGACGCCGGAGCAGCGCGAGCGCGAATACGAAGTCGTCGAGCGCGAATGGGGCGGAATGATGGATGTCGCGCATTACGTTCCGACGATGGTTAACGACGAGGCATTCAAGGAACGGCTGGCAACGTATATGCGGCGCGCCGCGAGCCCGGGCGCTGCGGTGACGTTATTGCGCATGAATACGCGATTGGACTACCGTGCCGTGCTTCCTGCGATTCGAGTACCGACACTGGTTGTGCATCGCCTCGGCGATCTCGACGTCAGCATCGAGAATGGCCGCTATCTTGCAAAGCACATCCCTGATGCGCGCCTGGTCGAGCTGCCGGGCAACGATCATCTGCCGTGGGTTGGCAAGCCGACACACGACGCGGATCGCGTGCTCGCCACCGTACTGGTCACCGACATCGTCGGATCGACCGAGCTCGCCGCGCGCATCGGCGATCGCGCGTTCACCTCGCTTCTTGACCGGCATCACCACATGGTACGCAGGGAGCTTTCGCGCTTTCGCGGGCACGAGGTAAACACCACCGGCGACGGGTTCATCGCGACCTTCGACGGGCCTGGTCGTGCGATACGGTGCGCGTTCGGTATTCGCGATGGCGCGCGCGAGCTCGGGCTAGCCACGCGCGCAGGGCTGCACACCGGCGAAGTCGAGGACCGCGCCGGGGAGATCGGCGGCATCGCGGTGAATATCGGCGCTCGCGTGGCCGCCATGGCTGACGTCAACGAAACGCTGGTTTCCAGTACCGTAAAGGATCTCGTCACGGGCGCCGGCATCGCCTTCGCCGACCGCGGCGCGCGCATCCTGAAGGGCGTTCCGGGCGAGTGGCGGCTGTACGCGGCAAGCTAGTCGCGCCTACGCGTGATTTGACGAAGCGCGAGCGCTTCGAGTACCGTCCCCATGATATCAACACCGCGCCGGCCGGTCGGGATCGGATCGCGTCTAAAACCAAACGGAGGAATTCATGATCGTCATTCGTCATTGGCTGCGCGTCGCCCTGCGCGTGGCCGCGGGCGCTCTATTCGTCGCGATGCCTGCGTTCGCAGCCGACACCGTGAACGTCTATTCAATCTGGCCGGAGAACTGGGCGCGGCCGATGTTCGACGAGTTCGAAAAGGCGAGCGGCATCAAGGTTAATTTTGTGCGCTTTTCTTCCGGCGAAGCGCTCGCCCGAGTCATCGCCGAAAAGAACAATCCGCAGGTCGACGTGTTGTTCGGCGGTCCCGTGGAGACCTTCGCGGCGGGAATCAGCGAAGGCGTGTTCGAGTCGTACAAGCCGCCGTCGTTCGGCCGGCTTCCCGCTCGCTTCCGCCACAGCGACGGGCAGTGGGTCGCCATTGCCGATGACCCGCTGGTGTTCATGTCCAACGAAAAATTCCTCAAGGAAAACGGGCTGAAGCCGCCCGCCTCGTGGAACGACCTGCTGGCTCCGCAATACAAGAACATGCTGCAAATGGCGGATGCGCGCACGTCCGGCACCGCGGTAACGCGCATTTTCTCGGTGCTGGAAGTCAACGGCAGAGACGAGAACAAGGCGTTCGACTACATGAAAAAACTTCGTCCCAACGTGCAGCTTTATACCAAGAGCGGCGGCGGCGGGACGCTGCCCGTGGGCCTTGGCCAGGCGGGCGCGGGTATCTTCTTTATCGTCGACGCGCTGGACACCAAGGCCAAGGGCTATGACGTGACGATCAGCTTTCCCAAGGAAGGCATTGGCACTGCGGCGGAAGGCATCGCGCTTATCAAAGGGGCGAAAAATCCCGTGCCCGCCAAGAAGCTCATCGATTGGGCGACCTCGCCCGCCATGCAATCGCAGTTCGCCAAATACAAGATCAATTTCGTCCCTGCGCACCCCGACGTCGCGCTTGAACCGAGCCTCGCCCTGGTGTTGAAGGACGCGAAGCTCTTTCCCATCGATGCCGATTATGCGGGCGCGAATCGCAAGCGGATCGTCGAGCGCTGGGTCGCGGAAGTGCTGAATCCTTAAGAAATGGGGTCAGGTTCGATTTCGGGCGATCAGGTACGAGCAGCTGGCTGTCCGATGAAATTCGAACCTGACCCCATTTCCAGAGACCCCGCGGTGATGTTCAGCGCCCTCGCACTCTGGGCGCTGCTGGCGATTTTTGTCGTCTATCCGCTGGCGATGTTGCTGGCGCGGATCGTCGTCGATCATGGAGCGCTGACGACCGGCGCCATCGCGAAAGTGCTTTCCGACAGGCACCAGCTTCGCGCCTTCTGGAACAGCCTCCTGCTGGCGTCGGTCGTGGGTGTTGCGGGAACGTCGCTGGGCTTCCTGTTCGCCTTCGCCGCTTCGCGCTGCCGATTGCCGCGCCCGATGCTCACGGCGATCGACGCCGCGGTGCTTCTGCCGCTGGTCTCCCCGCCTTTCACGACCGCCATTGCAATGATCTTTTCGTTCGGTCCGCGAGGCCTCATCACCTATGATCTGCTCGGGATCAAGGGTTACACGGTCTATGGGTTCACGAGCACGCTCTTGTCGGAAGCGCTGACGTACTTCCCCATCGCCTATCTGACACTGCGGCCGGTTCTCTCCGCGATCGATTCGAACATCGAGGCGATGGCGCTGTCTCTCGGCGCTTCGCGGTGGCGGGTGTTCCATACCACGACGCTGCCGCTATGCATTCCGGGACTCGCCAACGCATTCCTGTTGCTGTTTGCGGCATCGCTCGCCGACTTCGCCACCCCGCTGATTCTTGCCGGCAACAGCTTCCCCGTACTCCCGACGCAGGCGTTTTTGCAAATCACCGGGTTGTTCGACCTGCGCGGCGGCGCCGCGCTGTCGTTCATGCTGCTCATTCCGGCGCTGATCGTTTTTCTGCTCCAGCGCTACTGGGTGAGCCGCCGCTACTATGTCACGGTGACGGGCAAAGGCGCGGGGCAAACGCCGTTCGACAGCGTTGCACCCGGCGCGCGTGCGACGCTCCTGGCCGCGTGCGCGCTGATCGCGCTGGTCATCGTTTATTTCTACGCGCTGCTCCTTTACGCGTCGCTCGTGGTCGCCTTGGGCGCCAACCACGCACCCACGCTGCAGCACTATCGCACGATCTTTACCGATGGACTCAAGGCCATACGCGACACGCTGATCATCGCGGGATTCGCCATGCCCTTGGGTGGCCTCTACGGCGTTGTGCTGGGGTACCTCGTCACGCGAAAGCGCATCCCGGGCGGACGCAGCATGGAAGCGGTGTCGATGATCGACTATGCCCTGCCCGGAACCATCGTAGGCATCGCCTACCTGATCGCGTTCAACGAGCCGCCGCTGGTGCTCACCGGAACCGCGCTCATCATCATCGCCTGCTACATCTTTCGCTACGGGCCCACAGGCATCCGCGCCACCGTGGCGTTGCTGCAGCAAATCGACAAAAGCCTGGAAGAGGCATCGCAGGGTCTCGGCGCCGGCAGCGCCACGACATTTCGTCGCGTGACGCTGCCTTTGATCCTGCCTGCGTTTTTCGCGGGCCTCGGCGTCGTTTTCATCCGCTCGATGACCGCGATCAGCGCCACCATATTCCTGGTTTCGATCAGCTGGACGCTCATCACCGTCAAGATTCTCGAGAACATCACCGAGCTGTCGCTGGGACCCGCCGCGGCATTCTCGGTGCTGGTCGTCGTGATCGTATTCGTCGTGATCGCGCTTATCGGCCTCGCCTTGCGCCGCTTCCGCGCGGTGGGCGCGGTTCCGATGACGAGCCTGCTGGGCGGATGACCAGTGTGAATCCCTCGGCCATACGAGTTCACGTCGACGGCGTCTCGAAGCGCTTCGCGCATCGCGTCAAGGGCGAAATTTATGCCGCGCGCGACATCAGCCTGGAAGTCCGGCCCGGCGAATTCCTCACCCTGCTCGGACCTTCCGGCTGCGGCAAGACGACGACGCTGCGAATGATCGCAGGCTTCGAAACTCCCGACGCCGGACGCATCCGCTTCGACGGCCAGGACATCACCGATATGCCGGCAAACCAGCGCAACATCGGATTCGTATTCCAGAATTACGCGCTTTTCCCGCACCTCCCTGTATTCGAGAACGTCGCCTACGGTCTGCGCGTGCGCGGTCTCGCCGGAGAGGCGATCGAGGAGCGCGTCGGCGAAGTACTCGCACTGGTCGGCCTCGCCGGCTACGAGCATCAGTTCTCGGGCCAGCTTTCCGGAGGTGAGCAGCAGCGCGTCGCTCTCGCGCGCGCGATCGTCATCCGACCACGCGTCCTGCTGTTCGACGAGCCCTTGTCGAATCTCGATGCCAAGCTTCGCGTGCAGATGCGCCAGGAAATCCGCGATCTGCAAAGCCGTCTCGCCATTACTACGGTATACGTCACCCACGACCAGGAAGAAGCGATGGCGGTGTCCGACCGCATCGCGGTCATGAATCAGGGCCGCGTGGTTCAGGAGGGAACGGCGCAGGATCTGTATCACCGTCCCGCGTCCCAATTCGTCGCGCAGTTCCGCTCTCGCGCGCGCGATCGTCATCCGACCACGCGTCCTGCTGTTCGACGAGCCCTTGTCGAATCTCGATGCCAAGCTTCGCGTGCAGATGCGCCAGGAAATCCGCGATCTGCAAAGCCGTCTCGCCATTACTACGGTATACGTCACCCACGACCAGGAAGAAGCGATGGCGGTGTCCGACCGCATCGCGGTCATGAATCAGGGCCGCGTGGTTCAGGAGGGAACGGCGCAGGATCTGTATCACCGTCCCGCGTCCCAATTCGTCGCGCAGTTCGTCGGGCGCGTCAACCTTTTGCCGGGGCGCATTCTGGATATCGTCGACGGAACGGGAAGGATCGCCGCGCTGGGCAGCATGATCGTCGCCCAGTCCATCCCTGCGGGATCGGCGGTCGGCGATGCGGTCAGGCTGATCGTCCGTCCCGAGGCCATAGAGGTCGTTCGAGATCGCGGTGGAAGCGAGGCGCTGCTGGCGACCGTCTTGTCGCACGCCTTCCTGGGAGAAAAGACCGAATACGTGATCCGCTGCGCCGACGAAGTGTTGCAGGCGGTGCGCTATAACGCTGGGATCGGCGGGATCATCCCGGACGGAGAAATCGTCGGTCTGCGCTTTGCCGATGACGCGGTCACGGTGCTTCCGGGGCATGCTTCTTGAAAAACATCGCGGCCCTGTCGGCATGCCTTTGGCTCCCATGCAGCATAGCCTCTTCGGCGCCGATCCCCACCGAGGTCGAGATCCACGGTGTAGGCGATGCCTACGCCGGCGCCGGCATCGCCGTTGTGTGGGGCGTGCTGCGTGGCGCGAGCGAGTCGGCGACGCTGGTCGTGTTGCGCGTGGCCGCCGATCCGGCGAAATACAAGACCGTGGAGGTCATCGGACGCAACCCTTTTTCACGGAGCGAGCGAAAGCTTTTGAGCGAAACGCCCGTTAGCGGCCGGATCGACGTCCGAATTCCACGCGCGAGCTTTGCCGATTTTCCGCGGACCGAGCTTCGCTTCGCGCCAGACTCACCGACGTCGACTGTGCCCGTTATCGTTGTGTACTACCTCGGTGTTCCCGACACGACGCCCGAATTCGCGACCGAGGCGGCGCTCGAGGCGCATCTCACCGATCGTATAGCGCGCGCTCGCGCAGCGAGACCGCCATGACACGGGTCGAGCTTGCTCGAATCATCGATCATTCGGTGCTCAAACCGGAAGCGACCGAGGTCGACATTCGCGCAGGCGCCGAACTTGTCCGCTCCTTGCAGATCGGTTTTTTTTGTGTTCAGCCGTCGTGGGGCAAGCGCGCGGCGACCTTGCTTGTCGGCGCCAAGGCAAGAATCGTGAC
>VBCZ01000072.1:0-1641 GCA_005889025.1 Betaproteobacteria bacterium | reverse complement strand
ACGAGGTCACCGCGGACATCCGGGCCGTGCTCGGTGCCGTCGCGGCCGTCCCGGTGAAGGTCATTCTCGAAACAGCAGCGCTTATCGAAAGCGAAAAGTTGCTGGCGTGCCGCATCGTACGCGACTCCGGCGCCGCGTTCGTCAAGACCTCGACAGGATTTCATCCCAGCGGCGGTGCAAGCGTTGACGACGTAAGCTTGCTGCGCAGCGCAGTCGGGCCCACCGTCGGCGTCAAGGCGTCGGGCGGCATCCGTAGTCTTGCCGACGCCCTCGCGATGCTCGACGCGGGCGCGAATCGCATCGGAACCTCTGCGAGCCAGGCGATTATCTCGGCGCTCTAAAGCTGCACTGACAAGCTATTCTAGCTCTTGCATTTGCCGACATATCCATCCGAGACGGCGGCCTCCGAATCGGCGGGCGGTGCACCGCGACCATCGAAAAGCACCGGCAGCTGGTTGGCAATGCCGAACCGGGATTCGCTTCGGCGGCGCTCGTTGACGATGCGGATGATGTTCCACTCGTCGTGCGCGCCTCGGCTGAAAGCGATCGATGCTTTCAATGCGTAGTATTTTCGGAACGCAGCCTTGGTCAGCCCCGCCTGGGCCGCCTTTTCCAGCTCGGGATCCGATTTGAGCCTTCGCTCAAAGTACTGATCGATTTTCGCCATGTCCGAGATTCCGTCGAGTCCGAGCACGCGGGAGAAATCCTGCGGTCCGACAAAGTAGACGAAATCGAAATCCTCTCCGAAGCCGTCTCGGCCCTCGAGCAGCGTTGTCCACATCAGCATGTAATCGGCGCCGGTACCCTTGGGTATGTCGGCGTCCGGCATGGCGGGGTTCAGCACCCAGACAAAATCGGCGCCGAAGCGCTTTTCGATCGACGCCTTGGCGCTGTCGGCAACTTCGCGATTGAGATTCATGTAGCCGCCGCCCGCGGGCGACAGAGGCACACTCAAGTAGCCGACGGCTTTACCCGCTTGGCGGTGCTGCGCGGCAAGCTCACGGAAATGCGCGATCTTGGATTCGATCACGGGTTTGAGATCGGCGTTGATGCAGTAACACACGCCGATCTTGGTGCATTCGGTGTTGTTAGCGGCCGCCGCAGAGCCGGCCCAACCCGACAACATGAGGCCCACACCAAGGGCGGCGGCTCTGCCGGGAAAACGTTTCGATGTCATGCTGACAGCAATGAGAGGCGCAGCTCGACGCGCATTTGCCCACGTCCAATTCCAGATCGAGGAGGCTTGGATAATGCCTGCGCGCGAAAGGCCTTACAAGTCAAGCCGCCTAAGCAAACGAAATCGCCCCCAGTGGATGCTGCTGCTCGACATCCGCGAGCGCCGTTTCGTCGGTAAGGTCGAGCCGCAGCGGCGTCATCGAGACATAGCCGCGTTCGATGGCCCAGCGATCGGTCCCCTCTTCTACGCTTTCGATGGGCACCACGGTGAACCAGAAGTGTTTGCGCCCCATGGGATCGGTGCCGGGCACAACCTTGCCGTCGTAATGGCGCACGGACTGGCGCGTCCAGAGCACGCCTCGCGGCGGGCAGGATGGCAGATTGACATTCACCAGACATAGCTCGGTCGCCGGCAACAGAAGGTCCAGGACTTTGGCCGCCCAGGGTTTGAGCGCCTCGAACTCA
>VBCZ01000424.1 GCA_005889025.1 Betaproteobacteria bacterium | reverse complement strand
GCAGAATTATTGACCAGCCGATCGCGGTCGCCAGAATGCGGTTGGCCGGTGCCGTGTCGACCGCCAGGAAGGGCAGCGACATCGTGCGCGTCTCCGCGATGGGCACGACGACGCGCGCGCGCGACCGCGCCGCCGGCTGCCTGGCTGTGGTGGGAGGCGGCGCCGCCTGGATAGCGGGTGAGAATGACTTTGGCATAAAAGAGGGAGTATATCCCGCCGGCCGCGCTTCTCAGGGGGAGGCGGTCCCAATAAAGCGGGTTTCCACCGTCGCCGAGAAAAGGTCGATCCGCCCCACCCCCACCCGGATCCTTGCGCCCGAGCCAAGCGCCGGCAGGTCCGGTACGCGCACGTAGAGGGGCAACGCGTCGAAGCGGACCAGGTTGTCGCGCACAATGCTTGCCTCGGCTTCGGTCCGGTTTTCTTGCAGCAGCCACCTCAAACACCAGTACTGCTCCATCCTGCTCTGAAATTCCGCGTACTGGGAATAGGTCGCCTCGAAGTCAGCCATGATCGAAAAAAGCTCGACGTCGCCCTCGGCATACGGCGCCGGCTTGGCGTCCAGCACCGCAAGCAGCTGGCGCTGATTGACCAGATCGCTGTAACGGCGCAAGGGCGAGCTCGCCCATAGATACTGCGCGACGCCAAGCCCCTGGTGCGACTCGGGCTTGGTGCTCATCTTGACCTTGCCCGCCTGCTGCGTCCGATACAGCCCCGGCGCTCGCTCGTCCGCCAGGCGCTTGCCCCAGGTGCTGTTGACATGAATCATCAGCTCGGCGACCAGCCTGTCCAGTGGCGAGCCCCGCGGCCTCGGCACGATGCTCACCCTGCCTTCGGGTGCGGCGTTCCAGTCGATCCTGAAGCTGTAATCGAGCCGCGCGATGTCGGCCTTGCCTCGCACCGTCTCCAGTTTTTGCGCGAGGCGCCACAAGGCGCGCAGCTCTCCGGTCCACTCCGGTTCGCGGGTAGAGGCGTCGGATGCAAAATCGTCGCTGATCGCATCGAGGCGAAGGTTTACCGCGACCTGCACGCGCTCCACCCGCGTGTGATGGCGGACCGGTGTTCCGTCGGGCGCGGTTTCGACATAGAGTGACAGCGAAGCGGGCTCGCTGCCCGCGGCAAGCGTGAATCGCGTAATCACCGGCTCGGGGAGCATGGTGATCTTCCGTCCGGGCATATACACCGTCGACAGGCGCGCTCGCGCGATGGCGTCGAGCCGGCTGCCTCTGGGAATCGCCAGCGCAGGCGCGGCGATGTGAATGCCGATCTCGAGGTTTCCGTTCGGCAGCGCCCGCACCGAGAACGCGTCATCGATTTCGGTGGTCGTCGCGTCGTCGATGGAAAAAGCGCGCACTGGCGCGACGGGCAGATCGGGTATTGCCACCGCGTCGTGGTACGCCGGGAACGCGACGCCCGATGGAAACGCTTCGAAAAGAAAGCGGTTGTAGTGATAGTCGTGGCTGGAAGGGACCGCGCCGCAAGCCGTGAGGAGCGCCAGCGGATTCGTTTGCAGCGACTCGCAGGCGAGTGTCAAAGCTCGCGTCTCGATCGCGAGCTTGTCGGGCTTGTAGAGCAGCATCGGCAGCTTGTCGCGCAGCGCATCCGGCAGGCGGTTCGCCTTGAGCTCGTCGACGAGCGCGGCGACTTCGGCTATTTCTCGCCGCTTGCGTTCCACGCCTGCCTGCGCCGCCTTCAGCGCGTCGGCAGGCGCCGCCTTGTAACGACCCCTGCCCTTCTTGTAGAAGTACATCGGCGATGCGTGCAGGCAGAGAGCGAGCCCGGCGGCTTCTGCCGCACGCGGGGCCCGGCCGAAATAATCGGCGGCGAGATCGGCAAACGCGAATTCGCGATCGCCGCTCACCTCCCAGAGGAAGTTGGGATCGATCGAGGACGCCACGCCTTGTGCGTCCGCAAGAAGTGCGGACGGCGAAGGATCGGCAAAGCGAAGCAATACGTTTGCTGCCTTCACCTTGAGCCTTTTTCCCGACGACGACTCGACCTGGAGCGAGCTTTCATTGTCGGCAAGGACCGTGCCGGCCTTGAACGCGCCGTCATCCTCGAAGAAAACGTGCATGAATGGGTATGCGGAAAGGAGGGGCAGGATTATATCGCTTCGCTGCGGCGTTCACGCGCCGACGCCTCGACTTCGCGCAGTCGCTCGGCGTGAGGTGGCCATGATCGCCTCAGCGACGCCGCCGCTCGTCGATTTTCGGCGCGGTTGCGCAAGGCCGATGTTTGCTGCACGATGCCCGAGAACGCTTTGACGATAGGAGCTTTAGCGATGCAATTCCGCCGACTCGGCGAAAGCGGGATCGAGGTTTCGGTGCTTTGCCTTGGCACGATGATGTTCGGCGAGCGCACCGACGCTGCGAGCGCGCAGCGGATTATCGGGTCTGCGTTCGATGCCGGCGTCAACTTCATCGACACCGCGGACGTCTACGTCAAGGGCGCGTCGGAGGCGATCGTCGGGCCTGTCATTGCGGCGAATCGCCGGCGCTGGATCCTCGCCACCAAGGTCGGCAACGTCATGACGCAGGCGCCGCACGACGGCGGGTTGTCGCGACGCTGGGTCCTGCAGGCATGCGAGGACAGCCTGAAGCGACTGGCAACCGACGTCATCGACATCTACTATCTGCATCGGGACGATCCGAAGACGCCTCTCGAGGAGACGGTTGAAGCGATCGGCGACCTGTTGCGCACTGGCAAGATCCGCTACTTCGGCGTGTCCAACTTACGAGGCTGGCGCATTGCCGAGATCGTCGCGACCTGCGCTGACTTGGGCGTGCCGCGGCCCGTCGTCTGCCAGCCCTACTACAACGCCATGAACCGCATGCCCGAGGTCGAGATCCTGCCCGCGTGCGACTACTACGGCATCGGCGTCGTTCCCTACAGCCCGCTCGCCCGCGGCATACTCACGGGCAAGTACATGCCCGGCGCCGAGCCGCCTCCCGACTCGCGCGTCGCGCGCAAGGACCAGCGCATGATGGAGACCGAGTTTCGCGAGGAATCGATCGCCATGGCGCAGACGATCAAGGCGCACGCCGCGAAAAAAGGTCTAACCTCGACTCAGTTCGCGCTGGCCTGGCTGTTGCGCAACCGCATCGTCAGCTCGATCCTGGCCGGTCCGCGCACGCTCGAGCAATGGACCGATTATCTTTCCGCGGTCGATACGTCCCTTGATGACGAGGACGAGGCGCTGATCGACTCGCTGGTCAAGCCGGGGCATCCCTCGACTCCCGGATACAACGATCCGCAGTATCCTTTCTACGGACGGGTTGTCGACTAGCCCGGCGAGGATAAATCGAGCGACGGGTTGGCTTTGGAACCCGAGCAGACGGGCGGACTGTCAGAAGCAGCCGCTCAACAGATCAAACAGGACACGGTCGTGGAAAGGGCGTCGCGAAGAGGCGCCCCTTCCTGGTCGCTCCCGCCCTCGGCAAGAAAACCGAGGCGCGTAGACCATCACAGATAAAACGCCACGCGCTTCAATCGCGCGTCGAGCTCGACTTGTTCTGACGCAGAAGCAGCCGGCCGCCAATCGATCGGTCAACGCGGTTTGTAGGTGAACTTCTGGCCGCCGATAGTCGCCTCGTACATCAGCCCGCCCTTGGCGACGGTAAACGTCGCCATGCCCTTGTTGTATGCGCCGACGACCCTGGCTGCATCTTTGGTTACACTTGCGCCAGCCGATGAACCCGTGGTGTTTGCCTTGGCTCCTGCTGAGGCGGTAATCGCGACCGCAGAAGCCTCCGCGCCGAACTCGAAGTTACCGCTCGTGAAATTCTTGAACGCGCGCTGGTCCTCGAAGAAGATCATCTCGCTGTAGGCCTGACCACCGAGCTGGAAGCCGACCGTGAGTTGCGTCATGGATGTGTCGCCGACGTACTTTCCTTTTTCGTACACCCGGCCATTTCCGAATGCGCCGCCGATACCGACCCCGCCCTTCCCAATCGTCGGGAAGACCGCATAGCCGTATGCCGTCTTGAAGTAACGGTTACTGTCGACTGCGTTCTTGAAGACATTGATCGTGTCCTGATACGAGTCCGCCCACGCTGGCGAGACGGTCAGCGCCATCGAGAACAGCGCGAGGATGGGAATGAGACGCTTGATCACGGTGTGTTCCTTTCTGGTGAACATGCCGCATCTGTGCGGCGAACGGATTTGGCTCAAACCAGGAACTCCGGCAGGTTCGGGCCGTTGCGATGTTTATTTTAACAAAATTGTCGTCTTCGCTTGCAGTCCCCGGGCAGGTGCGTCCGAACGACTGAAATTGGGCCGTAAGGCTTCGTTTTTGGACTAGACCAAGCCACATGGCAGGTCGCGATCTCGGCGCGCCTCGACCTCCTTGAGGCTCGACGAACGTTTCAATCGCCGAGTTGTCGGCCTCAAGTCCCTCGGCCTCATCCAC
>VBCZ01000422.1 GCA_005889025.1 Betaproteobacteria bacterium | reverse complement strand
CAGCGGATCGACCGATCGTCGTCGACGATCCAGACCGCATTCATCGTTTCACTCCGTGACCGCTCGTGATCGTCGTATGCATGCATTAACGGCTACTCGCAATTTACGCGCCAGCGCGATGGAACTCCAGCGGCAGCAGGATGGTGAAAACGGTCCGGCCGGGAACGCTGTCGCATTCGATCGCGCCGTTGTGCTGGGCGATGAACGTCTGCGCAATCGTCAATCCGAGGCCGCTTCCTCCTTCGCGACCCGAAACCAGCGGAAAGAAGATCTTGTCGCGGATGGCTTCCGGTACTCCCGGTCCGTTGTCCTCGATGAAAAGCGCAAGCGCCAGGCGGTGACGTCGCCTGGACAGCGTGACGCCGCGAGCCACACGGGTCCGAACCCTGATCTCCCGAGGACCCGGCACGTTATCGAGCGCCTGCGCTGCGTTGCGCACGACATTGAACACCGCCTGCGTAAGCTGCTCCGGGTCGGCATCGAATTCGGGAAGACTGATGTCGAAGTCGGACTGGATCGTGATACGCGGGAATTCCGCTTGCACGACGTTGCCGACCCGCGAAAGGATTTCGTGAATATTAGTGCGGCGATACTTCGGCAAGCGATGCGGAGTAAGCAGGCGGTCGACCAGAGTCTGCAGCCGGTCCGCCTCACCGATGATGACCTGTGTGTACTCGATGAGAGGAGCGCGGTCGAGCTCGCGCTCGAGCAGCTGGGCTGCGCCACGAATTCCGCCAAGCGGATTCTTGATCTCGTGGGCAAGGCTGCGGATCAGCTCTCGATTCGCCTGCTGTTGCTCCAGCAAGCGCTCTTCACGCGCGATCTTCAACTGCTGATCGATGTGGCGGAATTCATGCAGCAGCGCCGCTCCGGAGGTATCGACAACCGAAACGGTGCAGGAGAGATGCAGACGCGGTTTGGCGAGGATGCCGATCTCGAGCTCCTGCTCGGTATACGATGCGCCATTCGTAACCGCTTTATCGATGGCCTGAAAAAGCGCCGGTGTATCCCCGAATACAGAAGCCGCGGAATGGCCGACCAGCTGACGTCGCGACAGCTCGAACAGGTTCTCCGCCGCGGGGTTCGCGTATCGGATCATCCGTCGCTCGCTGAGCAAAACGACGGCAGTTGCCAGCAGTTCCAGCCCGCGGTACGCGATGGGAGATTCTTCGAGCGAGGAAAGATGCGTTTGAACGGCCATCGCGTGTCACCAGGACGGTGCGGCGATAGTAGCAAGTTCCGCGCCCGATTGAGCCAGGTGAGGGGCGTCAAAGCCCAGGAATGCAGATCCTTCGTCGCTACGCGACTCAGAGCCTGCCCTGAGCGCGAAAGCAGGAACCCAGGGTCTTTTGGTTTTGGTGTAAAACACTGGATCCCCGCCTGCGCGGGGATGACGCAGCCGTCTCCGATCGCCGCGACGCTTCGCGTCTTGCTCTCGGACGGCTGCGTCACTTTAGCGCGGCCAATTCCTTTTTCAGCGCTTCGATGTTCTTCTCGTGAAGGCTGACAGCCTGACGCAGCTTGGTGAGCCGGGCCGCATACTTCTGCGCATCCTTCTGTTCCTCAGGTAGCGGCGGGGGCGCGCCGTCACCGTACGCCGCGCGCGCCTCCCCGAGCAGCTTTTCCTCGGTCGAAACTTCCTCGGTGAGCACCTTGCGTCGCATATCGTCGCGCCCTCTCTGGGTGTCGGCGTCGACGCGTGGGAAGCCCGCCGGGCTCGGCGTCAATTTGGTGCTCTTGTCGTTCCGCGGCTCCTCCCCAACCCCGCACGAAAGCTTCTTCCAACCCTTTTCAGGAGCGACGTTGGTGTAATGCATGTTTCCGTCGGAATCGACGTACTTGCAGATCTCCGCCTGAGCGGCCGACGCGAATCCAATCGCGGCGCAGCAAATAGCGGCGCGCACGCATCCTGCGATGGCAGCGCTGCGACAGTTTGCGGTCATAGCGCTCCAGTGTATCAAAATCGAAAAGCCCGCAATCTGCCCCAGGCGAGCAAAGGGCGGACCCAAAGCGGTCCGCCCCCTGGTACGTCGGCTCGAATCGTCAGAGGCTGTAGTACATGTCGAATTCGATCGGGTGCGTCGTCATGCGAAAACGGGTCACTTCTTCCATCTTCAGCGCGATATAGGCATCGAGCATGTCGTTGGAAAACACGCCTCCGCGGGTAAGGAACTCGCGATCTTTATCGAGATTGTCCAGCGCTTCGTCGAGGGAAGCGCAAGGATGCGGGACCTTGGCGGCAACTTCGGGCTCCAGATCGTAGAGATTCTTGTCGATCGGATCGCCGGGATGCGTCTTGTTCTGAACGCCGTCGAGGCCGGCCATGAGCAACGCTGCAAAACACAGATAAGGGTTCGCAGTCGGGTCCGGAAAACGAACCTCGACTCGCCGTCCTTTCGGGCTGCTGACATACGGAATGCGACATGCGGCCGAGCGATTGCGCGATGTCGAAGCCCGGCACCAGGCGCTTGTACGAGTTGGTGCCCGGATTGGTGATGGCGTTCAGCGCCTTGGTATGCTTGATCACGCCGCCGATGTAGAACAGCGCGAAGTCGGACAGGCCGGCATAACCGTCGCCCGCGAAAAGGTTCTGCCCGCCCTTCCACACCGACTGGTGCACGTGCATGCCCGAACCATTGTCGCCGACGATCGGTTTCGGCATGAACGTCGCCGTCTTGCCGTACGAATGCGCCACCATGTGCACCGTATACTTCAGGATCTGCATCCAGTCGGCGCGCTTGACCAGACTGTTGAACTTGGTGCCGATCTCGTTCTGGCCCGCGGCTGCGACCTCATGGTGGAACACTTCGACTTCGACTCCCTGCTCTTCGAGCGCCAGAGATATTGCATTGCGAATGTCCTGCAGCGAATCGATCGGCGGCACCGGAAAGTAGCCGCCTTTCACCGGCGCGCGGTGCGCCATGTTGCCGCCTTCGAACTCCTTCCCGGTGGACCATGGCGCTTCCTCGGACTCGATTTTCACCGAGCACCCCGCCATGTCGATGTTCCAGGTCACGGAATCGAAAATGAAGAACTCGGGTTCCGGGCCGAAATAGGCGGTGTCGCCAAGACCGGTCGACTTGAGATATGCCTCGGCGCGCTTGGCCAGCGAGCGCGGGTCGCGGTCGTAGCCCTTGCCGTCGGGCGGCTGGACGACATCGCAGGTGATATTGAGCGTCGTCTCGTCGGTGAACGGGTCTATCCGCGCCGAGTCCGGATCGGGCATCAGGACCATGTCGGAATCTTCGATGCCCTTCCATCCGGCAATCGACGAACCGTCGAATGCGTGGCCATCGTCGAACTTGGCCTGCGTAAAAACCTTTACCGGGACCTGAACGTGTTGCTCCTTGCCGCGCGTGTCTGTGAAGCGGAGATCGACAAACTTGACCTCCTTGTCTTTTATGTTTTTGAGCACATCGGCGGATGATGCAGCCATGCATTTCTCCTGTAGTCGCGGGATGAATACTGCTGAAAATAAAGAAGGAAAGCGGGATTTTTGCGCAGCAACGAAAAGCAGAAACTATGCCATAAGGCGGCTGCGATGGCACGG
>VBCZ01000071.1:2883-10654 GCA_005889025.1 Betaproteobacteria bacterium | reverse complement strand
CGTCGGATCGATTTTCCTCTTTACCGTCTGGGCGTTGGAGCGGCTCGCCGCTTGAGCGCCGAAGACGTTTTCTTGTTCAACATTGGCGAAGCATCGCTGATGTCGACTAGACGATCATGATCGGCTCGAGCTTGTGGACTATCATCGTGATCGCACGCAGGCCGTTAACCCGGCCTCGCGCCACCATCCGAGGAGTGCCCCGCAACCGGCGTGCTACCGGTTCGCGGGCGTTTGTTGCAGGCGTGAGTCTCGTTACCGCGCTCACAGGAGAATGAATGAGAGTAACGCTTGTCGGATCGCGGTATTTCGGCGCGGCCACGCTCGATCGGTTGCTCAAGGAAGGCGTGGACATCGCGCGCGTCGTGGCACCCGCGCAGGACGACCGATTGAGCGTTGCGGCGCAAATCGCGGGGATCGAAGTTGCGGTCCTGGACAATCCTCGTATTGTTCCCGCGAGCGCAATCGCCCCCGGGACCGACTTGATCATCACTGCGCACAGTCATGCGCGAGTCAGCGCGGAAGCGCTCGCCCGGTCGCGACTGGGCGGCATTGGCTACCACCCTTCGCTGTTGCCGCGCCATCGCGGCATCGCGGCGGTCGAGTGGACCATTCGGGAAGGCGATCCGATCGCCGGCGGCTCAATTTACCATCTGGCGGAGCGCCTGGATGCGGGCGCAATTGCCGCGCAGGAGTGGTGCTTCGTCAAAAAAGGCGAAACCAGCCGCGAGCTATGGGAGCGTGCGCTCGCGCCGATGGGGCTCGACCTCATCGCGCGCGTCGTCGGCTACGCCCGTGAGCATGGAACACTTCCCGCCAAGCCGCAGGACGAACAGTTTGCGACCAGGGCACCCATGACTCCAGGGTAGGCGGCCTGGAGAGGAGCATTGGAGTATCTCGATCTTTTGCAATGGCTGGCAATGCTCGCGCGAGGCTTTCCAAAGCACCCCGGCAGGGCTTGTGCGGGCGCATCGGCGGCCTGGATCCTTTGAAGCGCGACCGAGCGATCACCGGAGCGTCCAGCGATGAATCAAATCAAGCCCCTGCAAATCGACCGTCTCGACCACATCGTCTTCACCGTAGCGAGTATCGAGCGCTGCTGCGATTTCTATCGTCGTGTGCTGGGCATGCAGGTGGTGACGTTTGGGCAGGGCCGCACCGCGCTCCAGTTTGGCAGGCAGAAAATCAACTTGCATCTCGCCGGACACGAATATCAGCCGCACGCCAACGCGCCCATGCCCGGTTCGGCCGATGTGTGCTTCATCACGACGACGCCGCTGGAAAAGGCAATGGCGCACGTGCGCGCCGAGAGGGTTGAAATCGAACTAGGGCCCGTCGATCGGACCGGGGCCACCGGCGCGTTGCGGTCGTTTTATTTCCGCGATCTCGATCTCAACCTCATCGAAATTTCCAACTACATAAGCGACGCGACGGCGCTGCCATGACCCAGTTTGCGCTCGTGACGCATTGGCATCTGGATGCGCCGATCGATCGCGTGTGGGATGCACTCGTCGCGGTCGAAACGTGGCCGCAGTGGTGGCGCTATGTGTGCAAGGTCGACCTGTTGCAGCAGGGCGGCGCCGAAGGGCTTGGCGCTCTGCGCCGCTATACCTGGGCAAGCAGGCTTCCGTATCGGCTGTCGTTCCAAATGCGCATATCTGCGATCCAGCGGCCGACGCTGATCGAAGGCACGGCTGAAGGAGATTTGTCCGGCACGGGACGCTGGCGGCTTGTTCCGGACCATGCGACCACGCGCGTTCGCTACGACTGGACGGTCGCCGTGACCAAGGCCTGGATGAGGCTATTTTCGCCGCTCCTTGAGCCTGCTTTCCGGTGGAACCACAACGAGGTGATGGCGGAAGGCGGAAAAGGCCTCGCGCGCCATCTCGGCGTCCGCTTGCTGGGAACATTCTGATTGCGGAGGGCCTTGACGGCGGCGCGCGCGAGTTTCAAAGTTGCGCTGCGGATTTGCGCAATGATCGCAAACGGGAGGATGGGATGAGCCACAGTCTGCGCAGGGTCGATTACTTCTACGTCATGGTGCCGAACCGCGCCGGACAAGGTGCCAAAATTCTGTCGGCGCTGGCGAGCGAGGGAGTCAATCTCCTCGCCTTCTCCGGTTTTCCAAGCGGCGGCGGCAAGGGCCAGCTCGATCTCGTGCCGGAAAACAGCGCTGCGCTGCGTCGGGCCGCCAAGAAGGCCGGACTCAAGCTGAGCCAGCGCAAGACCGGCTTCCTGCTCCAGGGCGACGACAGAGTCGGCGCGCTGACTTCGCTCCTTGGCAAGCTTGCCAATGCCAAGATAAGCGTCACCGCCGTCGATGCCGTTACCGCGGGGCGCGGCCGGTTCGGAGCGATCTTCTGGGTCAAGCAGAAATCGGTTGGCAAGGCCGCGCGGCTGCTGGGCGCACGCTAAGGGCCGGACATGCGCGGCGCTGCGAAGCTTCCCGCGTGCGCTAATATCCTCGAATGCCGCCGATCACACCCGCACGACGTCGAGAGCTTCGGGCCAAGGCGCATCATCTGCATCCCGTCGTCCGCGTCGGTCAGCACGGGCTGACGCCGGCGGTGATCCGTGAAATCGACGTCAATCTGCGCGCTCACGAATTGATCAAGGTGCGCGTTTTCAGCGAGGCACGCGACGAGCGTCGTGCGCTGCTCGATCGTATTTGCGCGGCGCTCGATGCGGCGCCCGTGCAGCAAATCGGCAAGCTGCTCGTCCTATGGCGGCCGGCGCCGGAGAGCGCTCCCGAGCGCGAGCCGGCGGAATCGACTCGGAACGTATCCGGTGCAAAGCGCACGCGGGCCGGCAAATCCACTCTCGATCGGAACAAGGGAAAAGCGATGGCCAAGTCCACTCCGCAGGCGCGTCGTCCGCGAAACCCTGTCGCCAGGACGGCGGCGCGACCTCCGGCCGCAGTGGGGCCGCGCAGGCCGCTCAGCGGGACATCTGGCGCTACACGCAGGCGCGGCCGGGGTCGCAGCGCCTAAAGGGCCTCTGCCGTATTCGATTCGCTAGACGTAGCTGACCCCGAGCACCTCGTATTCGCGGACGCCGCCCGGAGCCTGCACTTCGGCAACGTCTCCGGCGCTCTTGCCGATCAGCGCGCGTGCGATGGGCGACTCGACCGAGATCTTGCCTGCCTTGATATCGGCTTCGTCGTCGCCGACGATCTGATAGCGCACTTCTGCCCCGGTTTCGAGATCCTCGAGCTCGACCGTCGCCCCAAAGACAATGCGTCCTTCCGCGTCGACCTCGGCCGGGTTGACGATGTGCGCCAGCGCGAGCTTGGCCTCGATCCGCGAAATCCGGCCTTCCAGAAACCCCTGCCGCTCCCTGGCCGCCTCGTACTCGGCATTTTCCGACAGGTCGCCGTGCGATCGCGCGTCGGCAATCGCCGCGATGATCGCCGGCCGGTCGACGGTCTTCAGGTGGTGCAGCTCGGATCTGAGCTTTTCGGCGCCGGCTTGCGTCAGCGGAACTTTCTTCATGTGCAATATCGCTCTGGGCACGATAGCCGCGGGAGAAATCGCCGCCCGCCTTGGAGGGCGGTGCGCCCGCCTCGTCCGTCGCGTGTCCGGTCGGAACTACGGTTGATCGTCAGTGCAGGCGCCGGTGCAGCGCCTGCGTCGAATAGGGAACGAGCTCGCGCATCCCCTGCATGCCGATTGCCGCGGCGCGCGCCCCGGCGATGGTGGTGTAGGTCGGTATCTGGTCGTTGAGCGCCGCGCGACGGATTGCGTAGCTGTCATGGATCGCGCTGCGCTTTTCCTCGACCGTATTGATCACGAGCGCGATTTCGTCGTTAAGGAGCATGTCCACGATGTGCGGGCGACCCTCGGCGACCTTGTTCACCGCGGTAACCGGCAAGCCCGCGGCGGCGAGCGCGACGGCGGTACCACGCGTTGCGACCAGCTTGAAGCCGAGACCGACCAGGATGGCGGCAACTTCGACCACGCGCGGCTTGTCCGGATTCTTGACGCTGACGAATACATTCCCGGACTTCGGAAGCCGCACGCCCGCAGCGAGTTGCGACTTGAGGAACGCTTCGGCAAACGAATTTCCCACGCCCATCACCTCACCTGTCGACATCATTTCCGGTCCGAGGATGGTGTCGACGCCGGGAAACTTGATGAACGGAAATACCGCCTCCTTGACCGCATAGTACGGCGGCACCATTTCGCCCGTGATGCCCTGGCTCTCCAGAGACCGCCCGACCATGCAGCGCGCGGCGATCTTGGCCAGCGGCCGCCCTGTTGCCTTGGACACATACGGGACCGTGCGCGACGCGCGCGGGTTCACTTCCAGGACATAGACCACGCCTTCGCCGCCATTGTTCTCTGGAAACTGGATCGCGAACTGCACGTTCATCAGGCCGACGACGTCAAGGCCGTGCGCCATCGAGATCGTCTGCCGTCGCAGCTCTTCCTGGAGTGCTTCCGACAATGAAAACGGCGGCAGCGAGCACGCCGAGTCGCCGGAATGGACGCCTGCCTGCTCGATGTGCTCCATGATGCCGCCGATGACAACTTCCTTGCCCTTGCCATTCTGATCGGCAAGCGCATCGACGTCGACCTCGATGGCGTCATTGAGGAAGTGATCGAGCAGCACCGGCGAATCGTTCGACACTTTCACCGCCTCACGCATGTAGCGTTGCAAGTCGCGCTGCTCGTGCACGATTTCCATCGCCCGCCCGCCCAGTACATACGAAGGTCTCACGACCAGCGGATAGCCGATCTCCTCGGCCGCTTTAAGCGCATCGGCCTCGGTGCGTGCGGTGCGGTTGGGCGGCTGCCTCAACTTCAACCGGTGCAGCAATTGCTGAAAACGCTCGCGGTCTTCGGCCATGTCGATCATGTCAGGGCTGGTGCCTATGATGGGGACACCGTTCTTTTCCAAGTCGCGCGCGAGCTTAAGCGGCGTCTGACCGCCGTACTGCACGATGACCCCGAAGGGCTTTTCCACATGGACGATTTCGAGCACGTCTTCTAGCGTGAGCGGCTCGAAATAGAGCCGGTCCGAGGTGTCGTAGTCCGTGGAGACAGTCTCTGGGTTGCAATTGACCATGATCGTCTCGAAGCCGTCTTCGCGAAGCGCAAGCGCGGCATGCACGCAGCAATAGTCGAACTCGATTCCCTGTCCGATGCGGTTCGGTCCCCCGCCCAGCACGATCACCTTTTTGCGATTGGTCGGCTGTGCCTCACACTCGTCCTCATACGTCGAGTACATGTACGCCGTGCGTGTCGAAAACTCCGCAGCACAGGTGTCGACGCGCTTGTACACCGGGCGAATGCCCAGCGCGTGACGGCGAGCACGCACGTCGGATTCGGTTGTCCTGGTGAGATATGCAAGGCGCCTATCGGAAAAACCCATGCGCTTGAACTCGCGCAGCTCACCTGCGGAAAGATCGGCCAGCGCACGCTTCTCGATCGCGAGCTCGGTATCCACGATCTCCTTGATCTGCGCCAGGAACCAGCGATCGATCTTGGTGTGGCTGTAGACTTCTTCGAGCGGCATGCCGATGGCGAGCGCGTCGGCGACGTACCACAGGCGCTCGCCACGCGGATAGGCAAGCTCGTCGGCGATCGTTTGGGGGTCCACCGTCTTGAGGTTGAAGCCATCCACGCCCGCTTCGAGACCGCGCAGCGCTTTCTGCAGGGATTCCTGGAAGGTGCGGCCGATCGCCATCACTTCGCCGACCGATTTCATCTGCGTCGTGAGGCGGTCGTCTGCCTGCTTGAATTTCTCGAACGCGAAGCGCGGCACCTTGGTGACGACGTAGTCGATGGTCGGCTCGAACGACGCCGGCGTCCGGCCCCCGGTGATGTCGTTATTCAATTCGTCGAGCGTGTAGCCGACGGCCAGCTTGGCAGCGATCTTGGCGATGGGAAAGCCCGTCGCCTTCGATGCCAGTGCCGACGAGCGCGATACGCGCGGGTTCATCTCGATGACGATCATGCGCCCGTCGTCCGGATTGATCGCGAACTGTACGTTGGAACCTCCGGTATCGACGCCTACCTCGCGCAGCACCGCGATGGCGGCGTCGCGCATGATCTGGTATTCCTTGTCGGTCAGGGTCTGCGCCGGCGCAATGGTGATCGAGTCGCCGGTGTGAACGCCCATCGGATCGAGATTCTCGATCGAGCAGACGATGATGCAATTGTCCTTCCTGTCGCGCACCACCTCCATCTCGAATTCTTTCCAGCCTAGCAGCGACTCCTCGATCAGGAGCTCGCGCGTCGGCGAGCTGTCGAGCCCCCGCTTGCACATCTCGACAAACTCGTCCTTGTTATAGGCGATTCCGCCACCGGTGCCTCCTAGCGTGAACGAAGGACGGATGACGGCGGGAAAGCCGATAGTCGACTGCACTTTCAGCGCCTGCTCGAGATTGTGCGCGATCCCCGAGCGCGCCGAGCCCAGTCCGATGCGCGTCATCGCCGCCTTGAATTTCTCTCGGTCCTCGGCTTTGTCGATGGCTTTTTTGGTCGCTCCGATCAGCTCAACGTCGAACCTGGTGAGCACACCTTCGCGTGCGAGGTCGAGCGCACAGTTGAGCGCGGTCTGGCCGCCCATCGTCGGCAGCAGCGCGTCGGGACGCTCGCGCTCGATGATCTTGGCGACCATCGGCCAGGTAATGGGCTCGATATAGGTGACATCCGCCATTTCCGGGTCGGTCATGATGGTTGCTGGATTCGAGTTGACCAGGATGACCTTGTAGCCTTCCTCGCGCAGCGCCTTGCATGCCTGCGCACCGGAATAGTCGAACTCGCACGCCTGGCCGATGATGATCGGTCCGGCGCCGATAATGAGCACGCTCTCGATGTCAGTGCGTTTGGGCATGGTCTAAAGCTTCTGTGGGGCCATCAGCGCTTGAAGTTGCGCGCCCACACGCGCACCACGATCGGATGCTGCTCGGTCAGCGCGATCGACCCGGCAACGCGGGGGCAATTGGCATCGATCCATGTCCGTCCCGGCCTCCAGCGGGAAAGCATCGCGGCGTACACATCGAGTGCACAGATTTCCTCGCCCAGCAGGTACGGTCCGGGATCGAGAGACTGCTCCAGGATGCCCCAGTAGGCCTTCAGGCGCTCGACACAGCCATCCTTGAGCTCTGCGCGGGCGGCGTCGCTTTTGACCCAGCGTTCCGGAAAGTCTCCCACGCTGATCGCCGGATACATATTGCCGGCAATGAATGCGATCCACCTCGGCGCCTGCGCTCGGCGCGTATCGTCGGGCGGCGGCAGCAAGCCGGCGCGGGGATGCCACTCGGCGAGCGCGATAATAATCGCCGCGCTTTCGGTGACGATCGTCCCGTCGGCAAGCTTGAGCGTCGGTACCTGCGCGAGCGGATTGATCGCTTTCAGCGCGTCGGTCGCAGGTCCGGGCTCCCACGACTCGACCTCGCGATACGTGAATTCGACGCCGGCCCATTCGAGCATCACCTCGACCACGGCCGATCCGCAACCGCGGCAACCGTGCAGCTCGATCGCGCTCATTGGTGCGCTCATCCGTGTACCCCCACGCTTGCGGCTCTTGCCGCTACGCTGCCCCCCGAGGGGGCCGAGTGTCGCGGCTCCATGCCGGCCTGCGCCGGCATGGACGGCACGAGGAGGCGTTGCGTCTCGCAACGCCGCGGCCTGCAAGGCCAGTTCGCGCCTTGGGGCGGCCCGGCGTCGCTCATGGGTGTGCCCCCACGCTTGCGGCTCTCGCCGCTGCGCTGCCCCCCCGAGGGGGCGCAGTTCGCGCCTTGGGGCGGCCCGGCGTCGCTCATGGG
>VBCZ01000071.1:2164-2783 GCA_005889025.1 Betaproteobacteria bacterium | reverse complement strand
CCACGCTTGCGGCTCTCGCCGCTGCGCTGCCCCCCGAGGGAGCGCAGTTCGCGCCTTGGGGCGGCCCGGCGTCGCTCACGCTGTCACCGCTTTTACGGTCGAACGCTCCATCAATTTCACGAATCGATCGAACAAATAGCCGATATCGTGCGGCCCGGGGCTCGCCTCGGGATGACCCTGGAAGCTGAACGCAGGCTTGTCGGCGAGCGCTATGCCCTGCAGACTGCCGTCGAAAAGCGATACGTGCGTCACGCGCACATTCGCAGGCAAGGTCGAAGCATCGACGGCAAATCCGTGGTTCTGACTCGTGATGAGCACCTGCCCCGTGTCCTTGTCGAGCACCGGATGGTTCGCGCCGTGATGACCGAACTTCATCTTCAAGGTCTTCGCGCCCGCGGCGAGGCCGAGAAGCTGGTGGCCGAGACAGATTCCAAACGTCGGTGTGCCTTCGGCGAGGAAATCACGGATCGCCTCGATGGCGTAGGTGCATGGCTCCGGATCCCCCGGACCATTGGACAGGAAGACGCCATCGGGCTTGAGCGAGAGCGCCTCGCCGGCGGGCGTTTGCGCGGGCACGACCGTCAGCCGGCAGCCCCGTGAGGCGAGCATGCGCAGGATG
>VBCZ01000071.1:0-2140 GCA_005889025.1 Betaproteobacteria bacterium | reverse complement strand
GATCGCGGTAGCCGATTCCAAGTGCCCAGGTACTGCGCGACCAATCGTAGCGCCTGGGAGAGCTCACGACTTTCGCGAGGTCGAGTCCGCTCATCGCGGGGGCCGCGCGCGCGCACACGAGCGCCTGCGCCTCGTCGACCGCGCCGGCCATCACGCAACCATTCTGCGCGCCTTTTTCGCGAAGAATGCGCGTCAGCTTGCGCGTATCGATACCGGCAATGCCGACGACGCCGGCGTCGCTCAGATAGGTCGACAGATCGCGCTCCATGCGCCAGCTCGAAGCGAGCCGCGGAAGGTCGCGAATCACCAGACCCGCGACGTGGATACGCTCCGACTCGACGTCCTCGCTGTTGATGCCTGTGTTCCCGATGTGCGGGTAGGTCAGCGTGACAATCTGGCCTTCGTAAGACGGATCGGTGAGAATTTCCTGATATCCCGTCATCGCCGTGTTGAAGACGACTTCGCCCGCGCTGGGCCGCAGCGCTCCGATCGCGTAACCACGAAAGATCGTGCCGTCGGTGAGCGCGAGGATCGCGGGGGGGCGAGGTGCTGACACGGCGTATTTCCTCGAAGAGAAGCCCGAATGTGCGAAGCGGGAAAGGCCCGTTCAAGCCTTCCCCGCCGAAGGCTGCAAATTATAACGCAGGCGCGCGCGTTGCTTCAATCAGCGGGCGGCCTTCGCGGCCTCCTCAACGGTCTCTACGTGATGCGTCGAGTGTCGGCTTCATGCGTCCTCGGCCTCCTATGCAGATCATCGCGGAGTGGGAAGGCGCGCGTCGGCCTCGTTGCGTCGACTCGCAATTCCCGGGCCGATCCCGCTCGCGTGTCCCTCGGCCGGCTGCTCGCGCCGCTACTCGCAATTCCCCGTCGATCTCCGCTACGCGAGGGCTCTCGCCGGGAGGCTAGCGCCGCTAATACGCGGCGCTGAAACCTCCATCGACATAGAGGATATGGCCGGTTACATAATCGGCCGCATCCGACGCGAGGAAAACCGCGGCGCCGGCGACCTCGGGCGGATCGCCCCAACGCCCCGCCGGCGTGCGCTTCGCAACCCACGCGGAGAAGTCGGTGTCGGCGATGAGCACGGCGTTCATTTCTGTTTTGAAAAAACCGGGCGCGATTCCGTTGACTTGCACGTTGAACGGCGCGAGCTCCACCGCCAGCGCGCGAGTGAGCATGCGCAAGCCGCCTTTGCTTGCCGCATAAGGGACGATGTTCGGCCGGCCGATGTCACTCGCAAGCGAGCAGATATTGATGATTTTGCCGTGCCGACGCGTCCGCATGCCCGGAACGACGGCGCGCGCGACATAAAAAGCCGCATCGAGGTTGGCCGTCATCACCGCGCGCCATTGCTCGTCGGAAAAATCAGGCAGGGGCGCCCGACGATTGACGGCGGCGTTGTTGACCACGATGTCGAGCGGCCCGAGACGACGCTCGACGTCCTCGATCGCCCCGCTCACCAACTCGGAAACGGTGACGTCGAAGGGCGCCGCGTGCACTGCGTATCCTTCGGCCGCCAACGTGCGTTTCGCGGACTCGAGCTTGTCGACGTTGCGCCCGTTGACGATGACCTCCGCACCGGCGCGGGCAAGCCCCTGCGCGATCGCGAATCCCAGCCCGCTTCCCCCGCCGGTGATCAACGCGCGCCGGCCGGAGAGATCGAAGGGATGCACCGCCGGCATTACCTCAACCCGAGGACATCCTGCATGTCGTACAGGCCCGTTTTTCCTTCCGCGTGTCGCGCCGCGACGAAATCGGCCGCCCGCAACGCGCCTCGGGCGAAGTTCATTCTGGATGTGGCCTTGTGTGAAATCTCGACGCGCTCACCCGCGCCGGCGAAAATGACGGTGTGCTCGCCGACGACGTCGCCACCTCTCAGTGTCGCGAAGCCGATGGCCCGCGCCGGGCGCTCGCCGGTCACGCCTTGGCGCGAGTACACGCCGTTGGATTCGAGATCGCGTCCGAGGGCTGCTGCCGCGACCTCGCCGAGAAGCACCGCCGTTCCCGATGGCGCATCGACCTTGTGACGATGATGCATTTCGACGATTTCGATGTCGTAATCGTCGCCAAGGCGCTGCGCGGCCATCTCGACGAGTTTCGCCAGCACATTGACGCCGACGCTCATATTGGGCGCAAACAC
>VBCZ01000421.1 GCA_005889025.1 Betaproteobacteria bacterium | reverse complement strand
TGCACGCCAAGCTGGTTTCACGATCGCATAGAATTTTCAGTCAAGCTGGTGCGGGCTGACTGTACTGATCCGGTCCGTATGTTGGGCTACATCGTAGCTTGGGTGACATCGCTGCCGGTGGAGGTTTCGCTCCCGACATGTCGTGACGCGAAGCAGCTAGGTCAGTCTGCCTGCCTGTGCTGATCCTGGTCTGTCCGTTGGCGTACATAATAGCTCCGCGGCAAAGCTTCCGGTGCGGGATTCGGTCGCGACACGCGCGGGCGATTCTTCGGAATAAGATCCGACTCGTAAATCGGTAAGGAGCCCTTTCTTGCGTAATCAAATGTCCTACGTTTATAAGAAAGGCATTGAAATTATTCAGCTAGGACTTTAGATCAATGTTCAATATGCGTCGGCTGTGACATACATCGGCTTGACGTTGGCCGGCAAAGAGGGTTGCAGATGCCGGGGAAGCGGCGCGCTCGCGTAGATTTCGTGGGATAATTCGGGCGAAACATGCGCGTCCTAGTCAACCAAGTTTTTTGCCGTGGTTTTCATCGTCGATCAGGGGGAATGATCCGGGACGTGGCTTCGAAATATTCGCGGCAGGCGGCGCACGCGAATTCAACAACGGAAGCGAGGGTGAGAGTTTGATCAGCGGGCTGGAGACCATGCGCGGCGATACCATTGCCGCGGTTCCTCAGCGGTATTCGATGAAGCCGCTGTCGGCCGAGGAAGGCGACAACGATCTAGTATCCGAAGCCGCCCGCAAGCTGTTTAAGATACGCTACGCCGGCACCGACGGTCATCTGCGTTCGGCGAGTTTCCTTGTTCAGCGGCGTTATTCCTGGCGCGGCTACAACATTGCCTTTCCGTCGGCCATGCAGGCCAACCGCATCACTCTGTCGGCCTACGACCGGGACGATGTCGTGGCCACCATTTCCATCGGGCTGGACTCCCGCAGCGGCCTGTTCGTTGACGCTCTTTTCAGCGAAGAATTGAAATCAATGCGCGGGCCGAATCGGCGGGTGTGCGAATTCACCCGGCTGGCCATCGATGAAGCGCTGCGCTCGAAGCCGATTATCGCCGCGCTCTTCCACACCGCGTATATCCATGCGCACCGAATTCGCGGCTGCACCGACTTGGTCGTCGAGGTAAACCCACGCCACGTCAAGTTCTACGAGCGCATGTTGGGATTTCATCCGTTCGGCTCGGTTCGAGAAGACCCGCGGGTCCAGGCGCCTGCGACTCTGCTTCATCTCGACCTCAGGCATGCCGAAGCGCAGATCGCCAAATACGGCGGCAATCTCGAGCACGCAGCGCGCATCCGCTCGCTCTATCCTTTCTTCTTCTCGCCGCGCGAGGAATCCGGTATCGAGCTGCGCTTGCGCGCATTCGACTGAGTATTCATCCGCGGACGCGCCAGCTAATATTGCTCGATGTCGGCTGCGCGGGGCGAAATACCAGTGGCGTGCCGCCTGCTCGATCGCAATCATCCGCGCAGTCATCGCGTAGAAGACCCGAGATGCGAGACCTCTCGCCGGTTTCCATGCCCCGGGGCTCGCGCTTACTCTCTGGTGCCCAGGGCCGGAATCGAACCGGCACGACGCCTTTCGGCATCGGCGGATTTTAAGTCCGCTGTGTCTACCAGTTTCACCACCTGGGCAGCTTAGCGCGTTTGCGAGGATGTACCGAAGCCACAACGCCAGGATTGTAAAGTCATCGATCGTCATCGCGCCTGACTGGGGCCACGAGCCCTATGATAGGAGGCTGGTACCTCCAGCCCATGCTCGCGATCGCAGCGTAGCTGACTCGAATCAATCTTAGGCTTGGCCTTGCGGACAGCCGAAGTCAAGGCGGCCGCTGCCGCCAATGGGCGGCAACGCTGGCCAGCATAACCGCGATCCAGAGAATCTTCGGGTAAGCCTGTCGATTGTCATCGTCTCGGTGCATTGAGTGGCGCGGCCGCTATCACAGTCAGGGTAATTTGCACCGGCGGCAAATCCACCGAAGCGTGCGTAGGAATCCGTTCAGGAACCGCCCGCCTACCTGTCGGGCCAGTTTACAGTCGGTAGAGCCGTAGGCAGATCCTGCCGATCTAATTATGCAATATAACAAGAACTTATAACAGTAGGCTCAGATAGTGCTTTAGCATCGTGGGCTCATCCCTATCAGCCTTTAGGAACGAAATGAAACCTTCCAACCCGGGTCGGCTACTTCTAGTCGCTGCGGCGATTTCTATCACAACAGGGGCGCACGCACTCGTTTTCAGCGTCTTTACCGATCCGCACCCAACGCTTGGGGGTGGAACGATCGGGTTTGCCTACATCGGCGACGGCTTTGTGGGAACGGTCCAGGCCGACGGTACGGGTAACGTGCTCTACCGCACTAACCTGACCGGCGGAAGCGTTGCGGTTTTCGCGCCGACGGTCAACATTCCAGTCGGAAGTCCTTCGTCCGAGCACTACGTGTCCAGCTCCCTGGGTCTCGGGGGATTCCCAATGCGGGATGTCTATGTCGCGGCCGCCGACAGCATCATTCATATCGATCACGCGGGCGCTGCGGGTAACCAGTTCATCACCAGTGTAAACGGTATTGCGGGCAGCAATCTCGCGAGCGCAGTTCGCGGCATTATGTTCGATTCGGTAGGAACCTTCGGTAACCAGATGCTCGTCACGACGAACGGGGGCCAGGTATATCGCGTCACGAGCACAGGCGCGGCAACGCTCCTGGCAAGCACGGGTGAAGATACCGAAGGCCTGGACATTGCCCCACTCACCGTCTTCGGGCCCTTTGCCGGACAGTTGTTCGTGGCGTCGGAAGGCTCCGGACTGATCCGCGCGATCACCCCCGGCGGAACCATTACCGTCCTCAACCCGGGCCAGCCGATCGCCG
>VBCZ01000420.1 GCA_005889025.1 Betaproteobacteria bacterium | reverse complement strand
TGTAGGGAACGACATTGATCTGGTTGATGGATTTACGCGGTCGTCGCATGGCGATCACCCCTGCCGCTGCAGAATGTTCGAGAATTCCTCGATGAACGTCTCGAACCGCGTTGCCAGCCGGTCGACATCGTGCGTGTAGCGGTTGTACGCGACCACCGCGGGAATGGCGGCAAACAAACCGATGGCGGTCGCAATCAGCGCCTCGGCGATGCCCGGCGCAACCTGGGCGAGCGTTGCCTGGCTGACATTGGAAAGCCCCCGGAACGCATTCATGATTCCCCACACGGTGCCGAACAGGCCGATGTAGGGGCTGACCGAGCCGACAGTAGCGAGCCCCGCCAAATTCGCCTCGAGCATGTCGATCTCGCGCTGAAATGTCGCGCGCATTGCTCGACGCGCGCTATCCATCGTTGCCGCCGAGGAGGTCCCTTGCTTGCGATGCTTGGCGTATTCGCGGAATCCCGCCGTGAAGATGCGCTCCATCGCGCCGGCTTCGCGACTCTGGCTTGCACGCTGGTACAGCGCATTGAGATCGCCCCCCTTATCTTGAGGAAGATCTGCCACCACGACCATAACGACAGCAAAAGGAGCAACACCATCACCGCCTGCACGACCACGCTGGCGTGGGCCACCATGGCGACGAACGACAGATCGGGATGAAGATTCAACCGTGATTCTCCATTGGCGAGAGCATAGCGGCGGAAAAGCGCGTCGGCCGCCGCGTGTCCGGACTGACACAGTCTAGATGACCGTCACCGCGCTCGATCGAATTCAGCATTACGACCAGTGCGTCATGCAATCGTGCCGGCAACCGGTAATCGAGCTCCAGGCGGTTGACCACGAACGCCGCGCTATGTTCGATTTCCTGCGCTGCCACTGTCAGGCGTGCCGGCCAGCGGAAGCGCTCTTCGTCCGGTGGCGCGGGCGGGTCACTCCGCAAAGAGCTCGCCGGGAGCCGCCTTGGGGGCGAGCCCGAAGTGGCGGTAAGACAGGACCGTTGCGATGCGTCCGCGGTTGGTTCGCTGCAGAAAGCCCTGCTGGATCAGAAACGGCTCGAGGACGTCCTCGATGGTGTCGCGTTCTTCGCCTATCGCCGCCGCGAGATTGTCGATGCCCACGGGGCCGCCGTCGAACTTGTCCAGAACGCATCTCAGGAGCTTCCGGTCCATGACATCGAGTCCCGAAGCGTCGACGTCGAGCATTTTCAGCGCCTCGTCCGCGACCGGACGCGTGATTTTGCCGGCCGCGCGAACCTCCGCATAGTCACGTACCCGGCGCAAGAGACGATTGGCGATACGCGGCGTTCCACGTGATCGGCGGGCAATTTCCACCGCGCCCTCCTGATCCATCGGAATGTTCAGAAGACGGGCCGATCGGGTGACGATGCGAGTGAGCTCGTCGGCCGTATAGAACTCCAGACGCGCCACGATGCCGAAGCGGTCGCGCAGCGGGTTGGTGAGCATTCCGGCGCGGGTGGTGGCGCCGACCAGCGTGAACGGCGGCAGGTCGAGCTTGACGCTGCGCGCCGCAGGGCCTTCGCCGATCATGATGTCGAGCTTGAAATCCTCGAGGGCGGGATAGAGAATTTCCTCGACGACCGGGGCAAGCCTGTGAATCTCATCGATGAACAGGACGTCGTTGGGCTCCAGGTTGGTCAGCAACGCGGCCAGGTCGCCGGCGCGCTCGAGCACCGGTCCAGACGTCTGGCGAAGATTGACCCCAAGCTCGTGCGCAATAATGTGCGAGAGCGTCGTCTTGCCCAGGCCCGGCGGACCGAAAAGCAGCACGTGGTCGAGCGATTCCTTTCGTTTTCTTGCAGCTTCGATGAAGATCGAAAGCTGCCCGCGAATCTTTTCCTGCCCGACGTACTCGTCGAGCGCACGCGGGCGCAACGTCCGCTCCACAACCTCCTCCTGCGGATTCGAAGGCGCGGCAGCGAGCAGCCGATCGGTTTCTATCATATTTGCAGTTATTCTCTCACGCCTTCGCCAACAGCTTGAGCGACTGGCGTATGCCGTCTCCCACCGAAATGCCTTCCGGTAATTGCTTCGAAGAACGTCGGAGGCGACGGACGGAGCGCGATGTACGCCAACCGCAGTGGTGACGTCCACGCCGAGCTTGTCCTTGAGCTCGAGGAGCAGACGCTCGGCGGTCTTTTTGCCTATCCCGGGTATTCGCGTGAGCCGGCCGGTCTCCTGCATGGAAACGGCCTGCGCAAGCTCGGCAACCGAAAGCCCGGAGAGCACCGATAGCGCCGTGCGCGCGCCGACGCCGCTGATCTTGATGAGTTGCCGGAAGGCGCGCCGCTCGTTTTCGGATCCGAAGCCGAACAGCAGATGTGCGTCCTCGCGCACGACCAGGTGCGTGAAGAGCACGACCTTGTCGCCGAGATTGGGGAGGTTGTAGAACGTGCTCATCGGCACGTCGACTTCGTACGCGACGCCAGCGACGTCAAGCAGGATTTGGGGCGGATTCTTCTCGACCAGCGTTCCCGACAAGCGGCCGATCACGGCGTTGACTCGCTTCCGACCAACGTGATGGCGTGACTTGCAGGCATGGCGCCGCGAATTATCGCATGGACCTAAGTCCGCGAGCGGCCGCGATCGTTCGAAAGCACAAGCCCGAAATGTTTGGCGACTTCGTGGAGCGAGCGCAACACCAGTGGATTGCGCCCGAGTAGAGCTTCGCTTGGAGGGTGCAGATCGGGAACCATGATCGGCGTCATTCCCGCGGCAAAAGCCGCGATCACGCCCGGCTCCGAATCCTCGAGGACGATGCAGCCGGAGCGCGCTGCACCGAGACGCGCCGCGGCAGCGATGAAAATGTCCGGCGCGGGCTTGCCGCGGGCGATCTCGTCGCCGCCGACCAGGGCGTCGAAGCGATGCAGGAGATTCGTCCGCGCAAGCTTCGCCTGCGCGCGTTCGCGCCGGGTCGACGTCGCGACGGCCTTGGGGACACTGTGCGCATCGAGAAGGTCGAGCAGCTCATCGAGGCCGGACTTGCGCGCGATCGGTTCAACGCTCGAGATCGCGTCGTAGCTGGTGATCCACGCCGCCATCAGCGACTCGGCGCGTTGTTGGCTTCCGTAATGGCTTGCGAGCAGCGCGACGCAGTCGGCGCGATCGCGGCCGATCATGGCTTGACAAAGCGAGAGATCGAACCCGCGATCGTGCGCCGCAGCGACGGACTCCCATGCGCGCTGCCCGACCGATTCGGTGTCCAGCATCAGGCCGTCCATGTCGAAAATGACGGCTGTAGGCACGCTCGCCACCTAAGGAACGCGACTCATGTCGGGCTTTTGCAGAGGTTCCCTTACAGCAGTCGTCCGCGCCGCATCCGGTAACCGCCTTTGCGCAGGCCGCCCATGCCTTCTCTTCCGTGGGCGTGGCATATCGCGCAGGCCAGGGCATCCGCGGCGTCGGCCGATGGCGCGGCGGACAGCGCAAGCAGGCGCCTGACCATGTCCTGCACTTGCTCCTTGGCGGCCTTGCCATGACCGACAACCGCCTGCTTGACCTGTAACGCGGTGTACTCGGTCACCGGCAGATCGGCGAGCATCGCCGCGGAGATCGCGGCTCCGCGCGCCTGACCGAGCAGCAGCGTCGAGTTCGGGTTGACGTTGACAAAGACCTTCTCGACGGCAACTTCGGTGGGCTGATGCGCGGCGATCACGCTGGACAGGTCGCGCAGGATCATCCCGATCCTGCTCGGAAGGCTGCCGTCGGCGTCGCTGCGGATGCATCCGCTGGTGACATACGTCAGCTTGCCGCCGACGCACACGATCAGACCGAAACTGGTGATGCGAAGGCCGGGATCGATACCGAGGATGCGCCGCACGTTCATGGCGTCTCCCGGCGCGGCGTGGGTGCCATCACGCCGGCGCTTCCTCGATGACGGCGGTGGTGTACACGTCCTGCACGTCGTCGATCGCCTCGAGTGCATCGAGGAGCTTTTGCATTCTGGCGGCGGCCTCGCCCGTCAGCGCGACTTCGGCGG
>VBCZ01000419.1 GCA_005889025.1 Betaproteobacteria bacterium | reverse complement strand
CGCACGCAATGAGCGAGTCGAGCCGAGCGCTGCTCGAATACCACCAACGCAGCAAGCATCGCGTGAACCGGTACGCGCCTGGCCCGGGCGGCCTGGACTGGGCAAACCAGCCGAATGCGTTCCGCGATTTTCACGGCGCGACCAAGTTCAAGCTGCCTCTGGCCGCGGATTCGCTGGCGACACGCTACAACGACGTGCGTGGCGGGACTTCGCCGCCTCCGCGCAGCTTCGGCATCGACAGCGTCGCGACTTTGTTCGAGCTTTCCCTGGGCTTGTCGGCGTGGAAGTCGTATGGCGCCAATCGGTGGGCGCTGCGCTGCAATCCGTCGAGTGGAAATCTGCATCCGACCGAGGGCTATCTGCTGTGCCCGCATCTACCGGGTCTGCCCGCCGGCGTCTACCATTACCTGAGCCGCGATCACTTGCTCGAGCAACGCGCCGCAGTCGCTGATCCGCGATAGACGCAAGCGTTTTCCGGCGTCGGAGTTTTGATCGGCATCAGCTCGATCTATTGGCGCGAGGCATGGAAGTACGGCATGCGCGCGTGGCGCTACTGCCAGCACGATTGCGGCCATGCCATTGCCGCGGTGAGCTATGCCGCAGCCGCGCTCGGGTGGCAGAGTCGCCTCGTCCTGTGGGCCGCGGACGATGTCGTGGCCGGTCTGCTCGGGCTCGACCGCGACGCGGATTTCGCGTCGGCGGAAGCGGAAGCGCCGGACGTCCTGCTGTGGGTCGGCAATCCGGATTCGCCGCCCGAGCTGGCGCGACTGCTCGATGCGTCGCGAGCGGCGAGCTGGCACGGTCGCGCAAATGCTTTGAGCCGCGAGCACGTGCGCTGGCCGGACATCGATTCGATACACCACGCGACTTGCAAAACCGATACGCCGGAGCAGCTCTTGCCGGAACCGCTATCATCGCAGCTGCCGGCGGCCGCCGACCCGGCGCTCGATCTCTCCTTCGCGCAAATTGCGCGACAGCGCCGCAGCGCGGTGGATTTCGACGGTGTCACGCACATCAGCGCAGCCGCATTCTTCGCCATGCTCGAGTGCCTCCTGCCGCGAAGCCATGCGCCGCCATGGAATGCGCTGCCAACGACGGTTCGCGTTCATCCTGCGTTGATGGTTCATCGCGTGGATGATCTTGATGCAGGTCTGTATATTCTGTTGCGGGATCCGGTGCAGCTTGCCGACATCAGGCAATCGATGCGATCCGAATGGCTATGGCAGAAGGTTGGACCGGCGCATTTGCCGCTGTATTTCCTGCTCCCATACGATTTGCGCGATGCGGCGAAGTTGATCTGCTGCCATCAGGCGATCGGCGCGGACTCGTGCTTTGCGCTGGGCATGCTGGCGGACTTCGACGCGGCGCTGAACGAGCCGTGGTGCTACCGCCGCCTTTTCTGGGAATGCGGCATGCTCGGCCACGCTCTCTATCTCGAGGCGGAGGCGGCCGGTGTGCGCGCAACGGGGATCGGTTGCTACTTCGACGACGAAATGCACGGCCTGCTCGGAATCGACGGCCATGCGTGGCAGAGCCTGTATCACTTCACGATGGGCGGCGCGGTGGACGATGCCCGGCTCTCAACCCTGCCGCCGTACGCATTTCAGCCCTGAGCCTCCGCGAAGCGACGCAATGGCGCGAAGCGCCTGTAGGAGCGATACTCCAAATCCCGACGCAAAGGAGCCTCGACATGCCTGACGTGAAAATTACCGCGACCAGGAATGGACCGTACAAAGTCGAAGGTCCCATCGATCTGTACTACGGCGATTTGCGGATCGAGACCGATCAGCCCACGGTGTTTTTGTGCCGCTGCAGCGCCTCGAGCAAAAAGCCGTTCTGTGACGGGACGCATTCCAAGATCGGGTTTCAGGCGGCGGCCCAAATCGTGCCGGAGAGCAAGGAGGACTGACACCGCTTGAGGTTTTGACGCGCTACCCGCGAGGGAACGACAGCGCGACCATCGGTATCTCGCGACGCGCATGAAATTCGCACCAACCTCGAGGCGCCGTTCCACTGTGCCGCCCCTGCCGAGCGGCACGGTGACGTTTCTTTTCACCGACATCGAAGGCAGCACCCGTCTCTGGGAAACGCAGCGCGAAGCGATGACGCCTGCGCTCGCGCGTCATGACGCGCTGCTGCGTCAATGCATCGAAGCGCACGGCGGCAACGTGGTGAAGACCCTGGGCGATGGGGTGCATGCCGTTTTCGTCACCGCGTCCAACGCCCTGCGGGCCGCGCTCGCCGCCCAGCAGGCGCTGCGTGCCGAAGCGTGGTCCAAGCACGCGCAGATTCGGGTCCGCATGGCGCTGCATACCGGCACCGCCGAACTGCGCGAGGGCGACTACTACGGTCCTACGCTTAATCGCGCCGCGCGCCTGATGGCCATCGGACACGGCGGCCAGACGCTGCTGTCCGCAGCAACTTACGATCTGTGTTCGGATCAGCTGCCTCCAGGCGTCTCGCTCAAGCCGCTTGGAGAATACAGCCTGAAGGATCTGGCGCGACCCGAGACTGTCTTCCAGCTCTGCCATCTCGATCTGCCGCAGGCGTTTCCACCGCTTAAGACACTGCTCGCGCCAATGGACGCGGACACGCCATCGATCGCCGTGCTGCCCTTTGTCAACATGAGCCGCGAGAAGGAGAACGAGTACTTCGCCGACGGTCTGGCGGAGGAGCTGCTCAACGTGCTCTCCAGGATTCGCGGCCTGCGCGTCGCATCGCGCACATCGGCATTCAGCTTCAAGGGCACCAAGGTCGACATCCCGACCGTAGCGCAGAAACTCAACGTCGCGACCGTCCTCGAGGGCAGCGTGCGCAAGGCGGGGAAGCGCGTGCGCATCACCGCACAGCTCGTCGAAGTCGCGACCGACTCCCATCTGTGGTCGCGGACCTACGACCGGGACTTGAATGATATCTTCGCGGTGCAGGACGACATCGCGCGGTCGGTCGTCCATGAATTGCAGGCAGCGCTGCTGGGAGAGAAGCCGGATGCGCCGGCAAGCGCAGCGGTGAAGGCCGAGCTGCAGGCCGCAGCGAAGGGACGCGGCGCGAATGCAAAAGCCTATGCGCTTTATCTGCAGGGACGCTTCGTCGCGGATCGAATCACCCGCGACGATCTGGCGAAGGGCATCCAGTATTTTCGCGAGGCGCTCGAGCTGGATCCCGGCTATGCGCTGGCATGGGCGGAGCTATCGCGTGCGCATCTAAATGAAGCCGGGTATTCGTGGGCACCGCTCGAAAGTGGCTTCGGCAAGGCGCGAATGGCGGCGGAGCGCGCGCTCGAGCTCGAGCCGGACCTGGCGGAAGCTTACGTCGCGCTCGGCCTTGTCCAGATGAACTACGACTGGGATTGGCAGAGGGCTGACGCGTCGTTCAGGCGCGCGCTCTCGCTTGCTCCGGGGAATGCAGAAGTGCTGCGCGGCGCCGCGGTGCTGGCGGGGACGCTTGGCCGCAACGACGAAGCGGTCGCGCTGGCGCGACGCGCGGTGGCGCTCGACCCGCTCAGCATGAGCGCCCACCGGAGCCTGGGTGCGCGATGCCTCGGCGCGGGTCTTCTCGATGAGGCCGAGGCGGTGGTGAAAAAGGCGATCGAATTCAGTCCGCAGGGCGGGCTCCTGCACGCCTGGCTCGGCCGTGTGCATTTGGCGCAAGGACGGATCGAGGAGGCGCGCGAGGCGTTCGAGAAAGAGGTGATCGAATACTATTACCTTCAGGGACTCGCGGTGGTGGCATACGCGCAGGGTCGACAGGCCGAATCCGATAATGCGCTGCGCCAGCTGATCGACAAGCACGCGCAGGAGAGCGCCTATCAGGTGGCGGAAGTCTACGCATACCGCGGGGAAACGGACCTTGCATTTGCGTGGTTGGAGCGCGCGTATGCGCAGCGCGACCCGGGCCTGAGCTCGATCAGGTCGAACGCGCTGCTCAGAAATCTCCATGGCGATCCGCGCTGGCGGGCGTTTCTCGAGAAGATGCGGCTCGCGGAGTAGGCTACCTCTGGGAATTCATTTGTGGATCCGAATTCATTTGTGGGTCCGAATTCATTTGTGGGTTCGAATTCATTTGTGGGTTCGAATTCATTCGAACGCGGTATCAATAGGAGCAGCCCGTGCGAATACATTCGCACCTACAAACGACACGTGCGACAGCAGATTCCTCGCCGCAATGCGGCTCGGAATGACATAGGGCGTCGGGCCGCATTCATTCGGCTGCCATGTAAGATGTGATTCGATTGGGTTGGCTGGCTGCCGATCATAGGCCCCTCACGATGGGCATGAAATCCGGAATGACCTCCAGGCAACATTCTCCTGTTCCGACGCTGCCAAGCGGCACAGTGACGTTCCTGTCCACGGACATCGAAGGCAGCACTCGACTCTGGGAAACGCAGCGCGAGGCGATGAGCGAGGCGCTGCCGCGCCACGACGCCCTACTGCGGCAATGCATCGAGTCGCGCGGCGGGCACATCTTCAAGACCGGCGGCGATGCCTTCTGTGCCGCGTTCACCACCGCGGCGAGCGCGGTCGAGTCAGCGCTTGCCGCGCAGCGTTCGCTCCGCGCCGAGCGGTGGCCGGAGCAGGCTCCGATCCGCGTCCGCATGGCGCTGCATACCGGGACCGCGGAGATCCGCGATGGCGACTACTTCGGCGCGCCGCTCAACCACGTGGCGCGCCTTCTTGCGATCGGCCACGGCGGGCAAACACTCGTGTCGGAGATCACCCGCGATCTATGCCGCGACCGCCTGCCCGCCGAGACGACGCTGAAATCGCTGGGCGAGCATAGCCTCAAAGACCTCGCGCGACGGGAGACGGTGTTTCAGCTCGGTCATCCCGATCTGCCGCAGGCATTTCCACCGCTCAAGACACTGCTTGCACCCATCGACGCGGATACGCCGTCGATCGCGGTGCTGCCCTTCACGGACCTGAGCGCGGAGAAAGATCAGGAATACTTTACCGACGGCCTCGCAGAGGAATTGCTCAACGTGCTCTCCAAGATTCGCGGTCTGCGGGTGGCATCGCGCACCTCGGCATTCAGCTTCAAAGGCACCAAGGTCGACATCCCGACCGTGGCGCAAAAGCTCAATGTCGCGACCATTCTCGAAGGCAGCATGCGCAAGGCGGGCAAACGCGTTCGAATCACCGCGCAGCTCATCGACGTCGCGACCGACTCGCATCTGTGGTCGGACACGTACGATCGCGAGCTCGAGGACATCTTCGCGGTGCAGGACGACATCGCGCAGTCGGTGGTGAAAGAGCTGCGCGCGGCACTGCTGGGAGAGAAACCAAATGCGTCGGCCAGCGCGGCGGTGAAAGCGGAGGTGCAGGCGGCGGCGCGGGGGCTCGGTGAGAACACGGAGGCGTACCGGCTCTACCTGCAGGGACGGTTCTTCGAGGATCGCTCGACTCGCGAAGGCACGGCGAAGGCGATCGAGTATTACCGGCAGGCTCTGGAGCTCGACCCGCAGTACGCGCTGGCGTGGGCCGGGCTGTCGCGTTCCTACGCCTCACAAGCAGGGAGCTCGTGGTCGCGCATCACCGAAGGCTTTGCCAAGGCGCGTGAGGCTGCGGAGCGGGCGGTACAGTTCGAGCCGGATCTTGCGGAGTCGCAACTCGCGATGGGTTGGATTCGCATGTACCACGACTGGGATTGGAAAGCAGCAGACTCATTCCTTCGGCGTGCGATAGAACTGGCGCCCGGCGATGCACAGGCCTTGCGCGACACGGCGATTCTGGCCGGATTTCTCGGCCCGGCGGACGAAGCGGTCACGCTGCTCCGGCGGGCGGCAGTGCTCGATCCGCTGAGCGCGCAGGTACATCGATCCCTCGGGCGGTGGTGCTACTGTGCCGGTTTCTTCGAGGAGGCAGAGGCGGCGTTGAAAAAGACGCTCGAGCTCAACCCGCTGGGAGCGCGCACGCATCACTATCTCGGCGTTGTTCGGTTGGCGCAGGGGCGGCTGGACGAAGCAATGCACGAGTTCCAGATGGAAGGACACGACACCTTCCGCCTCCTGGGGCTGGCGCTGGTACAGCACGCGCGCGGGCAGCCCGCCCAATCGGATGCGGCGCTCCGGGAGCTCAGCGAGAAAGACCCGGAAGGGTCCGCCTATCAGATCGCGCAGGGGAATGCGTACTGCGGTGCGACGGACGTCGCGTTCGGCTGGCTGGAACGCGCGTACGTTCAGCGCGATCCGGGCCTTGGCATCATGAAGCTCGACCCGTTGCTGCAAAAACTACACGACGATCCGCGCTGGCGGCCGTTTCTCGAGAAGATGCGGCTCGTGACGTAGGCTATCGCTTGGAATTCATTTGTGGGTCCGAATTCATTCGGACGCGGTATCAAAAGGAGCAGCCCGTGCGAATAAATTCGCACCTACAAGCGATACGGGACAAGAGATTCCTCGCCCCAAAACTCAGGCCGCTCGCCGAGCGCGTTTCGAGTTGATCTTGAGATGGTGACGTGGACCGGGTCAAGCCTTCATTGCGCAATCGCGAATTCACCCGCAGCATTGCCCCGTACACGACGAGACCAAGTACCATCCGGTCTACAACCTCACGCACAATCGCCGTCGCGGGCCAATCTGCGGCGCGCGCGCTGCCCCGTCTTCCGACATGCCTCACCTCGAGCTTTGCGGCCTCACCAAACGCTACGGCACGTTGACGTCGGTCGACGCGATCGACCTCGCAGCCGAACGCGGTGAGTTCATCTGCCTGCTGGGACCTTCGGGCTGCGGCAAGACCACGACTTTGCGCATGCTCGCCGGATTTCTGACGCCCGACGCGGGCGAGATCCGCGTCGCGGGCAATGTGATTTCGTCTCCTCGGATGGTCACATGACCGTGCGCGAGAACGTCGGCTACGGCCTGAAGATGCAGTCGATGCCTGCTGCGCAGCGCCAGGCTCGGACCGAAGCGCTGTTGAGCGCGACGCGCCTCGCAGAGCAGGCGGGCCGCTATCCCGGCGAGCTGTCGGGCGGGCAGCAGCAGCGCGTCGCGCTGGCACGCGCGCTCGCGCCCAATCCCGGCATCCTGCTGCTCGACGAACCGCTGTCCAACCTCGATGCCAACCTGCGCGGCGAGATGCGCTTCGAGATCCGGCGCCTGCACGATGAGTACCGCAACACCTCGATCTACGTGACGCACGACCAGGTCGAAGCGATGACCATGGCCGATCGCATCGTGGTCATGAACGGCGGGCGGATCGAGCAGATCGGAACACCTGAGGATGTGTACGATCGCCCGGGATCGCGCTTCGTTGCCCGCTTCATTGGCGCCAGCAACGTCCTGGACGGCACGAATCTGGAGAGCAATCGCGTCGAGGTGGCGGGCCATGTGCTAAGTGTCGGACAGGGTGACTTCGCGGGACCCGGCAAGCCGATGAGCGTGTGCGTCAAGACGCACGATGTCGAGCTGGTCGCCGACGCGCGCACCGATGGCAACAACATGCTTCCGGGTATTGTGCGCAGCCAGGCGTATCTCGGCAGCCATCGCGATTACATCGTCGATGTCGGTCAGGAGGTCTTGATCGCCGCGCCGGCATCGATCAACATACAGCCAGGAGCGAAGGTAAAGGTCTGCTTCCGCGCGGAGCGTTGCCGCGGCATCGTCCGCTAACAAGACGCGCCGCTGCGTCGGTGCGTCGCCGGCAAAACAGGAGGGTTCATGTTGCTGGTCAGGGTTTCGGCGCTGTGCGCCGCGCTGTTCGCATGCGTCGCGGCCACCGGGGCGATCGGTCAGGAGACCACGCCGGCCATGGTCGCCGCGGCGGCCAAAGAAGGAAAAGTCGTCTGGTACACCGCGGTCGACGTGAAGGTCGCCGAGGGGGTGGCCAAGGCGTTTCGTGCCGAGTATCCGAACATCGAGCTCGACGTGGAACGCGCCGGTTCCGAGCGCGTGTTCCAGCGTATCAGCCAGGAGCTCCAGTCCGGCATCAAGAACGTCGACGTCGTGAACTCGTCCGACGCGTCGCACTTCCTGTCGTGGAAGCAGCAAAAGCTGCTCGCCAGGCATACGCCGCCCGACGTACAACGCTTCGCCGCGCAGTACAAGGACCCGGACGGTTACTACGCGGTCTGGCGCGCGACGCTGTCCGTCATGGGCTACAACACCAAGCTGGTCGCGCCGCAGGAGGCGCCGACCGGGTATCTGGACCTGCTCGATCCCAAGTGGAAGGGGAAGCTGGTGAAATCGCATCCTGGCTATAGCGGGACGAGCCTCACCGGCACCTATGCGATGACCAAGCTGCTCGGCTGGGAGTACTTGGAGAAACTGTCGAAACAAGGCGTGCAGCAACTGCAGTCGACCACTGCTCCGCCCAAGAGCATCGCCAGCGGCGAGCGGGCCGTCATGGTCGACGGCAACGAGTACAACATGTTCATCGAGATCGAGGCGAAGAGCCCGGTGAAAATCATCTATCCGAAGGAGGGCACGCCCTTCGTCACCTCGCCGACGGCGATATTCGCCGACGCGCCGCATCCCAACGCGGCGCGCGTGCTGCAGAACTTTCTTTACAGCGCGAAGAGTCAGCAGTTGCTCGTCAACGAGGGCGGCTTGCGCTCGGTACATCCGGACGTAAAGGAGCCTGCGGACCGCACGCCGCTCAAGGACATCAAGCTGCTGCCCGACGAAGAAGCGTTACACCGCGCTCTTTGGCAACTAGACGGCGCGTCGCGGGGGTCGCTCTCGGCATGGAAGCGAGGATCGGGAAGCCGGGCAGGTGACGCGGCTTCCGTCGCAATCCTTCGCGACCTCGCGCGACGCCGGCGCAAGCTCGCCGCGTGCCGCGTTTTCGCGCTTCCGCACGCTTGCCCACCGGGGCGTCTTCGACTGGACCGCGCCGTTCTCGGCGGTAATGGTGCTGCTGCTCGCTGCGCTTGTGCTTCTGCCCTTGTTTTGGCTGGCTCTGACCAGCGTGCAGGACGACGCGAAGACGTTCACGCTGGCGCACTATCGTCAGCTCGTCGTCGACCCTGCGTTCGTGAGACCGCTGTGGACCACGCTGTGGACGTCGGCAGCGGTGGGTATGGCTTGCGTCATCGCCGCCGCACCGATGGCGTGGCTGGTTTCTCGCACCGACCTGCCGGCCAAGCGCTGGTGGCGCACCTTGATCCTGGCGTCGTTCGTCACGCCGCCGTTTCTGGGCGCCTTCGCGTGGGTGCTGCTGGGCGGGCCGAACGCGGGGCTGATCAATCAGGCTTACTACGCGCTCTTCGGACTCAAGCCGTTCGATGCACCGCCGCTGGTCAACATCTTTTCCGCATGGGGCATGGTCTTCGTGATGGCGTTGTATACGTTTCCCTACGTGTTCACCTTCGCCGCCAACGCCCTCGATGCGGTCCCCAGCGAGCTGGAGGAGGCATCCGCCATCCTTGGCGCTCCGGCGCGGCGGACGGCACTGCACGTCACGTTGCCGCTGGTCATGCCGGCACTGCTCGGCGGGTTCATCGTCGCCTTCCTGCAGTCGATGACCTTGTTCGGCACGCCGGCCATCCTCGCGCTACCGGCGGGCATCGATACGATGACCACGAAGATCTGGAGCCTGTTTCAGTTTCCTCCGCAACTGGGACTGGCCGCGGCCGCGTCGTTGCCCCTGCTCGTCATCACGATCGTGCTGTTGCGCGCGCAGTCCGCCATCATGGGCAGGCGGGGTTACTCGGTCATCGGAGGGAAGAGCGGCAGCGCCGGCAAACCGATCCGCCTGGGTGGCTGGAAGATCCCCGCGCTCGCGCTTTTTGTCTTTGTGCTCGGCTGCTCCATCGCCCTGCCGTACGGAGTGCTCGTTTCTTCGAGTTCAGCCAGACCCGGCTCGCGCTGCAGAACACATTCGTGCTCGGCGTCAGCGCGGCGACCGCGGGAACGATTCTGGTCACGCTTGTCGGCTACCTCGCCTTGCGCAAGCTCGTCTGGGGCCATCGCTATCTGGCGTTTCTGGCGACCGCGCCGGTCGCGATCCCCGGCATCGTTCTAGCCGTCGGTCTGTTCCTGAGCTACACGCATCCGCCGCTGATACTGTACGGTACGCTGTCGATCATCTTCCTCGCGTATGTCACCAAGGAGCTGCCTGTCGGCTACCAGCAGATCGCGAGCTCATTGCGCGCGGTGCATCCGGAGCTCGAGGACGCAAGCCGCATACTCGGCGCCACGCGGCTGCGCGCGCTTTTCGACATCACCACGCCGCTCATCCGCAACGGCGTGATCGCGACCTGGATCTTTATCTTCATCGGCTCGATCCGCGAGCTCTCGGCCACGATTCTGCTGTTCACGGCCCGCACCAAGACGATTTCGGTGACAATGTTCGACTTGCGCGAAAGCAACGACTGGGGACCGATCGCGGTCCTCTCCATCACGATGCTCCTGATCACGTTCGTCATGATCGCGATCATTCATCGCTTTACCGATGCGAGGCTGAAATGACCGCTCGACCGCCGACATCCCTTCCCGTGCTCGGCCTGATGCTAGGTGACGCGACCGGTATCGGACCGGAGCAATGCGCGCGAATTCTCGCGGACCGCCGTATGGCCGACACCGCCCGGCTGCTGGTTGTCGGCGACGCCCGCGTGCTGCAACAGGGCATGCGCGATGCCGGCGTTGCCTTGGCGTGGCGCTCGTACGGCACGCCCGAGGAAGTCGACTGGGAGAACGGCGAGATTCCGATCATCGATCTGCGCAATCTCGATCCCGACAGCGTTTCACGCGGCGCCGTATCCGCCGACTCGGGGCGAGTGAGCGGCGAGACGCTCGCGCACATGATCGCGCTTGCGAGTGCGCAGCGGATCGATGGCATCGTCTTCGCGCCGCTCAACAAGGCCGCGCTGCACGCCGGAGGCTGGCATTTCAACGACGAGCATCAGATGTTCGCGCACCTTACCCGCCACCAGGGCTTTTTCGGCGAGATGAACGTGCTTGACAACCTGTGGATGTCGCGCGTGACTTCGCACGTATCCCTGCGTACAGCGCTCGAGCAGATCACGCCCGAGCGCATCGATGCGGCGCTTTCGCTCGCCGATGCAACCATGCGCGGCGCGGGCTTCGCTGTGCCGCGCATTGCCGTGGCGGCGCTGAATCCGCATGCAGGCGAGGGCGGCCTGTTCGGCCGCGAGGAGATCGAGATCATCGCCCCGGCCGTCGCGAAAGCGGTGCAGCGCGGCATCGCGTGCAAAGGGCCGTATCCCTCCGACACCGTGTTCCTCAAGGCCTTCGGCGGCGAGTTCGACGGCGTGCTCACGATGTATCACGATCAGGGCCAGATCGCGACCAAGCTCAAGGGCTTCAATCGCGGCGTGACGGTGACCGGAGGACTGGAGACCGTGTTCACGACGCCGGCGCACGGCACCGCGTTCGACATCGCAGGAAAAGGCATCGCGACCACCGGCGCGCTCGAGCAGGCGATCCGGCTGTGCTCGCGGCTGGCGGCGAGCCGGCGAAGCTCCAGGCTCGACCGACAGGTGCAGCTCGCCCCTTCGTTCCGCTGATCAGGAAAGCACATGGCCACGCAACCCGACGCTGCGCCCGGAGCGGCTTCGCGCGAAGCTTCGCTCACCGACTATGTCGCGGGTTTCGTCGTTGCCACTCGCGCGACCGACATTCCCGCCGGCGTGATGCATCTGGGGAAGCGCTCGGTCATCGACGGACTCGGTCTGGCGCTCGCAGGCGCGGCCTCCGAAACCAGCGCCATTACGCGGCGCTATCTCGCTTCGCTCGGCATCGCATCGAGCAGTGGAAGCACGGTCGTCGGCAGCGATTTGCGCCTGCCGGCACGTTTCGCGGCGTTCGCCAACGGCGTCTCGATCCACGCCGACGATTACGACGACACGCAGCTCGCGGTCGCGAAGGATC
>VBCZ01000417.1:2569-2976 GCA_005889025.1 Betaproteobacteria bacterium | reverse complement strand
TCGCACATCTGAAAGCCGTTGACCGAGTTGTTGGAGCACATCACGGAGGCGACATCGCCGTCCTTGACCGACATTTCGAACGGCAGCAGGTAGATCTCGTGCAGCACGCGCCGGTCGATGTTCTCCTGGATGGCACTGCGGTTGGTTTCCTGGTCGTTGGCGGCGAAATGCTTGGCCATTGCGATCACGCCGCGCGCCTGCACGGCCTTGATCTCCGCGACGGCGATGGTGCCGGCGAGGAACGGATCTTCGCCGAAGTATTCGAAGTTCCGACCCAGCACGGGAAGCCGCGCCATGTTGACGCCCGGGCCTTCTAACACCTGCAGCGCCAGATTGTTGGCCTCCATGCCGATGACGTCGCCGAATAAGGTCGCGACGGCAGGGTCGAACGAGGCTGCGACAGCGGT
>VBCZ01000417.1:0-2446 GCA_005889025.1 Betaproteobacteria bacterium | reverse complement strand
TCGGGGACAATCTCCGGCGGGTTGCCCGCGAGTTGCTGCTCCTTCTGCGCCAGCGTCATCGCGCCAACCAGCAGCGCCGCCCGCTGTTCCGGCGGAAGCGCCGTGTTCATCCACGGCAACGATTGAGCTTCAGTAACGGGCGAATGCAGCATGACCCCGGTTGCCAGCACGGCCAATCCGAAGACGAGGCGGCCAAGGAAACGATGCTGCGCTGCTATCTCTACAGCATCAGATTTCAACGCGCGGTCAACGCATGAGCGCGGATGTGAATGGAATAGATACTTCATCGATGTCTCCTCGAACAATGGAATACTTGGTATTCCCAAAGCCGCGGCGGCGCGGCATCCCGCATCACAGCAAGCCCAACTGGCGCGCCTTGGCCACGGCGGCCGTGCGATTGCGTACGTCAAGCTTTCCAAAAATCCGGTGCAAATGTCCTTTCGTGGTCCCTACGGTGATCGACAGCTGGTCCGCGATCTCCTGATTGCTGAACCCGCGGCTCACTCGCCGAAGAATTTCGGTTTCTCTCGCGCTGAGCAATTGGTGCTGCACGATGCCAGGCTCACGCTTTTGCCAGTGCGCGTGGTTTGCCAATATCTATCTGCATGCAATGCACTTCCTGAGGGCAGGACAACAAGGTCCGGCATCCTGCACTGATTGAAAAGCTTGGATAATCGTTCGATCAACATGCCTTCGAGGGCACCTTAGACGCTTGCCGTGATGCCGTCATCTATCCAAAGTTACGTTCGCGCGCTTGTGCCGAAGAGTGAACCACCGACGACAACAAATTTCCGTGCTGGCGCGCTTTGTGGGTGGCCTGCATGCGATTACGCACCTGTAGCTTTTCGTACACCCGATGAAGGTGACACTTCACCGTACCCACGGAGATCGAAAGCGTTGCGGCGATTTCCCGGTTCGAAAGGCCCCTGTCAACAAGACCAAGCACGTCAGCTTCGGTGCGCGTCAGGGGATCTACTCCTGCGGTAAACCAACTCATCCGTTCCTCCAGGCTTTGGTCTGCGCGCCGCGATGTCCCATCTCACGCGTCGCTTTTCGGTCCAAACGTAAATGGTAGCGCTACCAAATCAATGGTAGCGCTACCATTGGCCCTTTGTCAATAGGGGCCAAAAAGTTTTTGCTGGAGGCGACGGGAGACCTTTATGCGCTTGCGCGTTCGACGATCGAGAACCCGACATCGACTATCGGTTCCGCCACCGATCGACCTTGTGCCCGATCGATGATGCACCGCGCGGCCAGACGGCCGATGGCCGGTCCGTCGACGCTGACAGTTGTCAGCGCCGGAACAGTGTCCACCGCGAAGTTTAGGTCCCCGTAACCCACTACGGCGATTCTCTCCGGCACCGGGATCCCACGAGCCTGCGCCTCGATCATCACGCCCAGCGCAAGCATGTCAGAACTGCAGAACACTGCATCTACCTCGGGATGACGCGCAAGCAAATCAATCAAGCCTTTACGGCCGCTGCCCAGCGTTCCTGGCGCGGCGGCAACGAACATCGGAACCTCGGGAGCCAGGATCGTCGCTATTCCCAGCCGTGCGGCGCCCGTTGCCAAGCCTTTTGCGCGGCGCCGGGCGCGCTCGTCGGCGGCGGTAATGACCGCTATACGAATCTTTTTTTTGCCGTGGAGATATTTGGCCACGGCCTCGCCAATGTGTTCGTGCGAGAAGCCCACCAGCATATCGATGGGCGTCGGCGTCAAATCCCAGGTTTCGACCACTGGGATATCGGCCTCGATCAGGCGTCGCCGGCCGCTGGGCGAGTGCATGATGCCCGTCAGCACGATACCGTCCGGACGGCGGGCGATCATGGTTTTGATCAACTCGTCTTCACGCGCGCCGCCGTACCCGGTTTGGCCAAAGGTCACATGATAGCCGGCACCAGAGAAGGTTTCGGTCAGCGCCTCCCACGTGGCCTGGAAAACGGGGGAAGCGATTGTGGGCACCAGAGCTGCAATCAAATGGCTGCGACTCGACGCCAATCCGCCGGCAAGCATGTTGGGTACGTAGCCTGTGCGATTGATCGCCTCCTGCACCCGCCGCAATGTCTCGGCGGCGACGGAACTCGGGGCGTTCAGTACGCGGGACACCGTAATGGGGGCGACCCCGGCCAGCTTGGCGACATCCGTTATCCGGACCTTGCCGCTGCCGCGGCGCCCACGCCGGCCTTCTGTATGCCCTGGGGGTGACGCGCTTATATCGTCCAAGACTTCCTCAATAAAGGTTTCTCCCGATTATGGTAGCGCTTTCAAAAGCGCTTGCCAATGGCTGGGCATGCGAGCTGGGCTCGCAGTTGGACGGTTGGAGACGAAAACGACAGTGCTTGCGGCGTCAAGGGCTCGACCACGCGGCGGGCTGCCTGCAAACGGCATGGCGCGCAGCGAGTCTGAACTGCGTCAAGGATGGACAATGTCGCTTTGCGTTCGCGGA
>VBCZ01000418.1 GCA_005889025.1 Betaproteobacteria bacterium | reverse complement strand
ATTGCCGATTGAAAACGCCCGACCCCGCAAAGGATCGGGCGTTCGCCTTTACGCCGCCGTCTTTCTGGCGGAATTACGCTGCGCAGCTACTGAAGCACGCTGCTCGCTTGGGCTTCGTCGATATAGCGCTGCACATCGGCAGGAAGAAGGAAGCCTCGCTTCTCGAGTTCCTTGGCCGCCTTTTCGACTTCCTTCACATACTTGTCGTGAGTCTTGTAGCGTTCTTCGAGAGAGCGACGCGGATCGCCGGCAGCGCGGCGCTCGGCTTCGGTAGTCTTGAAGGGTATCCACTGGCCTGACGATTCACACCCGTCGGGCCCGCCAAACGCGGCGGCCCGAAGTCCCCAGCCCGTGGTGGTGGCGATCGGTACTTCGACAGGAGGCAGGCGAACTCCAGCAATATCGTTGCCGTCCTTGTCGACCTTCGAGACAAACGACGGATACACGGGCCCCGAGAACGCGGGAGGATTGATGGTCAGGATTCCATCATCGAACAATGGTCCGAAATCGAAAAGATGCCGCACCGTGATCACACCGGTATAGGTAACGCCGGGAATGTCGGGGAACCCGAGCTTGTCTTGCGGAACGACACCAAGCCCGTTGGATAGCGGGATGGAGTAAACCGCCGTGTCTTTGGTGGGCACCTCGCTTTTCGGTGGCTTGACACCGGCGCTCACCCACTCATCCAGCGCGACGAACAGCGCTCGCAGGGCCGGGCTGGGATCGGTCGGGTTGCGAAACTGCTGGCAGACCCCCGCCGATTGAGGAGGCGCTCCAGTTACCGTGTGTTCGAGGCTGGAGAGCATGAAAAAGCGAACATTCTCCGGTTCATGATGCAGGTCCTTTCCCATCGGATCGGTGTGCAGGAGTGAGCCCGCCTTTACCCAATACTCGTTGGCCGAGCTTACTTCGATGGCGTTGGCGCAGGTATTGGATTCGGCGCAGCGAACACCGCGCCCACCGGTCTTGCCCGTGTATGGATCCGTCAGATTGGGATAAGCAAATGGGAAGTTCGCCTCGGGATAGAGGTGGTTCTGACGATTGCGCTCGGTCCGACCGGGCTGACCGAAGCGGAAGTTGATGTTGACACCACTGCCAGCGCCGATCCAATTCAGAATCCCGTCGATAGCGCGCCGTCCCTGTTCGTCTTCGTTAAAGCCGAGCGTCTGGAAGTCGTTTACGTAACGTGCCGGCTGGGAAACGGTAAATGAGTAGGTATGAGCTACATGTCCGGCCAGTGGATTGGCATGGCCGAAGTCGTCCGCCGTCGCATACCGCAGGAACGAGACGAAATCACGCGTGGCCGCCAATCCAAGGCCGGCGACCAGGGGATTTTTCGCGGTGTAGGAGAACTCATATATTGCGCTTTGCTGGAACGGTGTTCCCGCCGGGAGCAAGTGGATCGCAGTACCTGCAGCGGACGTGTACTCCCAGCCGGTCGAGGGAATCGTGACAGCAGCGTCGGTGTGAGTTTGGCGAGGGATTTGTCGAGGGTCGCCGCCGCGTAGGCGAGCGTGCTGATCTGCGTCGTGCTGTTGTCGAAAACGATGTATTCATAAGACGGACCCGTGATCGTCGCTCCGCTGTTGGTCGCTACGGGAACGCTAATTGTCAGTCGATTACCACCGGGAGGTGCGGAGATGTCCCAACCGTTCCAGGCCAAGGTATAGCCCTGCTTCATCAGAAAGGCGTCACCGGCGTCGGCCGCGGTGGTGGGGTTATTGGCGGTGGCGGCACTCGATCCGTTGAGGCCATAGAACAGCTTGTTGCCCCGGTTGTTGACTTCCAGGAAGAGCTTGTTGTTGCCCTGACTCAAATTCATGGGCTTGAGGATATAGATGTCCATCGAATACTGGACTTTCCCAGCAGTTCTCGGTGCAAGCTCGATGTCGGTGATCAGAGCGTTTCGCGGGTCCGCGGGGTCGACTTCACCGTAGGCGGTGCCACGTAGCTTCTCGTACGCGCCGACCGTCCCGAACGTCGTGCCGCCGAAGGTGGGTGATTCTGCACTGGTGATATCGATCCTGGTGATGCGCGCCTCGGCGACCGTAGCGGCGAGCACTGCGCTCGCTGTGATCGCGAGCACGGTACCAAGACGACGCGGCAGTCGGGCAAGTGTGGTTGCGTTCATTGATGCTCCTCCTGGTTGTAAACCCAATATAAAAGATGGCTCGAAGCTCGAATTCAGAGCAGACATTCACCACTCGTGTGGGGTGATATGCGACTACGTGGGGGGAAATTGCGTCCTCGGTTTCGCTCGCACGATTTCTGAAAACGAACGACAGATGCTACGCCCATCTGTCAAGGTGTTCAACGCGAATGGAGGATTGGGGGCCGATGTCCTGCGCGCCCTTCTTCCGTGCCGCGCGACGTGTGCCGGTCGAACGATTGGAGATTCAACCCCGGCGTGCAAGGCCCGGGGCGGACCGGCTCTGCCTGAAAGCGTGGAACTAATCTTTCGTTGAACGGATAGATTCAATCACGCGAGCTCGAGTATTTGGGACTCTCGATTCCGCAATCGCTGATGCTGCACGCGGACGAGTCGCTTCGATGACGCCGTACCGTGCCGGCCGCAGAAGACCATCCCAAGAGCACAGGGACGCTCCCGCGGCGCACGCCGTACGGCGCTGAAGGCCCTGTTACTTTTTCTCTGAGTCGGTGCTTGGGAAGTGCGCGCGCTGCTGAGCCTCGAGCGCGCGACACAACGCCTCGATGTCGCGCGTCCATACGCCGCGCGCCACGGGGGCTTCAATCGGCAATGGCGAGCATTCGGAGTCGACTGTGGCAAGCTCGGCGCCCGTGGGCGCGGCTTCGATAGTTTTAGCATTCATCGATAAGTGTCCGCAAAAGTTGAAGGCGCTCGGCTGTCGCAATGCGTTAGTTTCTGACGCTTATCTGCAACGGCAGCGTGCGTCGGTGGGGCACTGGAGGGCCGCAGCAGAGAAGCAGCAAACGTCATGCCAATGCTGGAGGCGATCAAATACCGCCAACAGTGCGGCGACGGAACTCGGGCAAGCTGCTGCACGCGAGCTTATGCGTCCGCGGTTCGCGTTCTCATCAACAATCCGGAAATCGTGTGAATCTGGCGGTCTGCGTATCGTCGTGCCTTCCGAGCAGGATCCGGCCCTCAGCCGTGTGGCATTCGACGAGGCATTAAAAAATTCCTGGCGGCTTCGGACCTACGCACATCAATCTGTAGGTGCGAATTCATTCGCACACGTTGCCAAGTTTTTGATCCTTGCGAAAGAGGCACGTGTGCGCCATTCTCGGCACCGCGAAATACACCATCCCGATTCGCCGTATCCGTGTGCCCTGCGGCTTTGCTCGGGGGCGGCCATCCCTCCCATCGTCAGTACGCGCAGAACCCGCACGCCGCGTCGTCTTTCCTCCCTGTTTGTGCACGCTCCGGAAGGGACCGTAATCACGAGTCCGATCGAAGTTGGCGTTACTTCATACTCCCGCAATCGCTCGCGAGCCAGCGCGCCTTCTGCTGCATCTGGAATTCACCCTTCTGCGTCGACTTGCCCTTGAATTCCAGCGCGACGGATTCCGGCGAAAGGTCGTAAATGTGGCCGTCGAGTTCGCTTACGTCGCCATCGGCAGCGTGGCAAACAGCGTGAAACCGCACTTCTGATGAGGTGCGTGTGAACACCTTCTCCTCGCAACGGGAGTCGCGCTCCATGTTTCGTTGAAATCTCGACAGGAGCGCCTTGTTGCCTTCCTCAGCCACTTGTTGCGCCGTGAGACAGAATTGGGTTGTCTGCGCGTACGACCCGGTGCCGAAGCTCATCCCCTTCTGCTTCATGTACGCCTCCATCTGCGCACGCTTCTCCGGTGGCATGTTGGCCAGGCGCTCCTGCATGTTTGGCACGTTGGCGCTGGTCGTGGTGATCTGCGCCTCCCATAACCCCGGCTTGCGCTTTGGCAAATCCTGAGCGTGTGCGCCCGAAGCAACGGCAAAACCAAAAGCAATGGATATGGCGACGGCATTCATTTGTCAAACTACTCCTTATTCAGATAGTGCTTTTCCAGGAATTCGGACCTGAAATTTTGGGGTGGAGTGGGAATGTCCGGCCGGCCCTCCGGCGTAAAGTCCATGAGATTCCAATACGGCCACACCGTGTCCAAATGATTCGCAGACAGTTCAGTTCCCCAGAAATGAAAAATCTTTCCACCCTGCCTCCTGAATACATGCATCACCGGCAATTGCATATCATCGGAGTCTCCCTGGCA